>NZ_JBHFNP010000106.1:0-33224 GCF_041929235.1 Microseira sp. BLCC-F43 | reverse complement strand
TGTCCATCTCAGAAACACCATCTGTTTCTGGTGAGGTGGGAGAGATAGGCAAGATGTCCATCTCAGAAACACCATCTGTTTCTGGTGAGGTGGGCGGTGGGGTGGGTGTCTCGCCCGCCCAGTCTATCAAAGCAAAATTTGCCGATAACATCGTCAACGTAGAACTCGCCGCCCTAGAACTTCCGGATTTGGCAACTTTAGAACGTCATTTTTATACAACCAGCGCCTGTGGCGTGTGCGGAAAAACGAGTTTAGAAGCATTGCGGCAGCGAGGTTTTCCACCGATTCAAACTCAAATCAAAGTATCGCCAGAACTAATTTACAGTCTCCCCGAAAAACTGAGATCCGCGCAAGGTATTTTTACAGTAACGGGTGGATTGCACGCCGCCGCGTTATTCAATTCTGAAGGTGAATTATTAGCAGTGCGAGAAGATGTCGGGCGTCACAATGCGTTAGATAAACTAATCGGATGGGCGTTACTTAGTAGCCAATTACCGCTGAATAATCATATTGTCATGGTCAGCGGCAGGTCGAGTTTTGAAATTATGCAAAAATGCCTCGCTGCTGGCGTCCCAATTGTTTGTGCGGTGTCAGCACCCAGTAGTTTAGCAGTCTCTTTAGCGCAAGAATTTGGCATAACTTTAATTGGATTTTTGCGGGGGGAACGGTTTAATGTGTATGCGGGAGTCGAGAGGATTGGGGGTGCGATCACTCACCCGCCAGGGGTTTAAACCCCAGGCTAATAGCTAAAGTCCTCTGAAAGAGGACTAAAAAAAACAAAAAGATTCAATCCACTTAAGTGGACTTGCGCTATAGCTGTGGAAATTTATTTCCTGGCGGGTATTGAAACAGGTGCGATCGCAAATTAGTATTTAGAAAAATTTACAAAAGCTATCCGGATGCACGGAATGTTTTACGTAGACGTGGGTAAAGCTAAATCCATTTACTATTAAACCCCCACGTGGAGGACATCAGAAGTGACTATGAAAAAATTAATCGTTGCATTACTAACATTGAGTAGTGTAGCAGCCTTAGCTTCCCCAGTTTTGAGTGTGCCTGTAGAAATCCTTTTGCAGACAGGAGGGGACGACTTACGAGAAGGAAGCTACGCCAACTTTTATATAAAGCTGCGAGGCAGACCACTTATCGCACGCAACAACATTACAAGAAGACAGAATCTTGCTAACAATTCCCTAACTCGACGCACGACTGATATACCTGAATTAACTTCGCTGAATCAAGTGGAAACTGTGAAATCGAACATGTCTCCCAAGAAAGCTTTGGTCAAACAGCAGATAACTGGAATTTAGACAGCGCTGTTATCAGGATGCGTAGATCTTCCGACAGCGATCTTGTTACTATTTGTGAGACGACAAGAAGACACCGATTTGATGGTAGGAACAGACGCCTGACGATTAATCGCGTTCCCTAAGCTAGCATCATTCCACCATAGTGCGATCGCGCGCGCCATGTAGTGCGATCGCATTATTTTTTAAAGCGCTATCTTAGTATTAGATCCTACTCCCCACTCTGCTTATGACTACTATCACCCTAGTTGCCAAACCTGTTAGTCAAATTAAGCTAAATCCTGGTAGCGTAGTAACTATCACAAACGTAACCTGGCAGGAATTTGAGAAAATTTTACAGGAATTGGGCGAACATCGATCCACAAGAGTTGCCTACAGCAAGGAGACTTTACAAATAATGCTTCCCTTACCCGAACACGAACTACCTAGAGACTTAATTTCAGATATTGTCAAAACCTTGCTGAAAGCAACAGGCAGAAAATATCAACCCTTTGGTTCAACTACTTTTAAACGGCAAGGTGCAGCAGGAGTGGAACCCGATGCTTGTTTTTATCTCCAAAATTATCAAGGCATGATTGGTCGTCGGCGACTTCAAGCAAACGATCCGCCACCCGATTTAGCAATCGAAACCGATGTGACTTCTAAAACTACCCTCGATGCGTATGAAATTATTGGAGTTCCAGAATTATGGGTCTACGACAGCGGCAGATTTACTATCTATTTGCTCGCAGATGGAAAGTATGTAGAATCCGATACCAGTCCAAATTTCCCGGAGATGGCGATCGCGCAAATCATCCCAACTATTGTAGAACGTGCGTGGCAAGTAGGAAGTTTACAAGCATTAGAAGAATTAGAAGCAACGCTCAAATAATACTCGTATCTTTCCATCCATAAGCAACTTCATCGAGTTGAACGCCCCCGATTTCAATTTGCTGTTCATACACCTTCTCGCCACCCATTGCTTCATAAAACTTGCACGCCGGATTCTCTGTTAAAACCCATACCAGCATGGAATGAATCTCTATCATCGCCAGTCTCTCTACAACTGCCAAAGTCAAGCTGCGTCCTATTCCCCTACCTTGATAAGCTTCTAATACGTAAATTTTCTGCAATTCTCCCTGGTAAATTGAATTACCCGTGCGCTTTTTCCCACCACAGGCAAAACCGATAATTTCTCCCGATTCATCAATCGCAACATAGATAAACCAATCGCCATTTTTCAGAATTTGAACCCAGCTTTTTTCTCGCCTTTCATAAGATAAATTAGCTAGGTAATCTTCTGGGATAATGCCGCGATAAGTGGTGCGCCAAGTGTTTACGTGAACTCTGGCGATCGCACCAACATCACGGATATTAGCTTCTCGTACAATTACCATCATAGCTAAGAAAGAGGAGTGGAAAAAAATAAAAATATTCAGTCCACTTCAGTGGACTTGCGCTATAGCTGTGGAAATTTATTTCCTGGCGGGTATTGAAACAGGCGCGCTATCTTTAGCCCTCTGAAAGCCTTATTAGTTACGAATTCCATCATTATCGATGGCACTATAACCTTCACTACTCATCAATCCCAACCAAGGGTCGGAATTAGGCGTTAAAAACAATTGGGCGTAAACTTTTTCATTCAAAGCATTCACATTATTAATTGTTTCATTCCCATCGATAAACCATTGATGAATTTGACTGTGCAACATATATTCATTTCTGACCGTATCTAATGCGATCGCTGCCTCAAAATTGCTCACAACCCGCTGCAAATTCTCAGCATTTCCGTTAGGAAAACGTTTCGCACCGATCAAAGCGATGCTGTTTCGATCTAACTTTCCATCGCTGGCGTACAATTGAGCAATTCGCTGCCAGGTCGCTTCATCCGTAATTTCTCGTAGAGCAGCTTGATTTCTAGTAGCAGGAGATACATTAGACAGCATTGGCCCTTCCACCCGCATTTTACCTACCGCGATGGTTCCCGCGATCGCAGCGCTAGGAGGTTCGTTACTGTCGATAGGCATTCCCACCAACCGGGGAGGATTTTGAATCCCCAATTTGGCTAAATCTACCGCCCATTGGCGTTGAATCGAGGCGAGACGCTGACGGTGATATTCGCGCAGGAAGCTTTCCTTTGCAGAACTTTGGCGTTGAGTATATTCTTTGACTGCTTGTTCGGCTTCACTTAACTGGCGCCAGAAAGCTTTTGGGCCGTATAATCCCGGAATTGCATCAATTGGACGACCGGAACTGTCTAATATATAGTGAATGCTGTTCCCGGTAAGGGTGCGTTCCAACTTACGTCCGTCGCCAAAATCCACAGTAACTTTAGGCACTTCACGCACAGATTCCCAGTGTAAGATGTAGCGGTCGCGCAAAAATTGAGCAATTTCTGCATTGGGATACAAAGCGACGCGGAAAAAGCGACTATTTGCACAACTTAAATCTTGGTCGAGTCGTCCCAATAACCGTAATGAGAGAATTGGTTTACCAGTGGCACTCGCTGCGGTTTTAGCTTGTGCCAAATCAGTGTACCAATAAAGTTTAGAAGCATAACAATCCCTTTGCTGGCAAAGTGCATCTAACGCCTGGCGCATTTCTGGTGAAGGGTTATTCAGAGAATCGCGATGGGTATTGAGAAATATTTCTAACCCGCGCGGTCCCTGGGGGCGAAGTTGGGCGACTTGTTGGGCGAGTTGCGAGGGTTCGGAAACTCTTTCACTATAAGCTGTTGGCACAAAACCCACGCTGATAACTGTGACGGTTATTGCAGTTTGAATCAGGTTCAATTTCATATTTTTTTCCTCGCAACACGCCCGAATCAATAATATTAGACTTCCTGGGCAATGATTAGTTCCATTTTAGTTAAAGAAACCGGGTTTCTATCAAAGAAACCTGGTTTCTTGCGAAAAGGCGATCGCCTCTCGGTTGGGGGTGAGGGTGAAATACCGATACAACCGGACACGAGATCATGTATTTCAAGGTCCCTCTACCGGCGAAGCTCTAGTAATTTGCACCTCTTGAAACGTCCCTGTTTCCGGCACAGAAATATCGACAAATTGCACGCCTTCCGGCACTTTTATCACCACAGAAGCATCCACCGATTCCCCTTTTGGAATACTATTGAGACGAATAGAACCAGTAGAACTAGCGACGGGAACCGATTGATAAATTGTATTGCTGACAGAATTGCGCGCACTTATTTGCGGGATATTGATAACATCAGTCCTGACCACATTATCCGCGAGGCGACTCACCCGCATCTGCACGGTTACCAAGTCGCGCTTACCAGATTGGGGATTTTCCACCCGCTGAACTGATAGTAACTGCACCTGCGCTTTATTGCCGAAAGCATTCTTTGCTGAGTTACCCGCCGGGATATTTTGTCCTCGAATATCCTCGCGTTTCCCAGCTTTATTATCCGGTTTTTCTGACGAGGAATCAAGCGGTTTAATTACCCCTTCTGGCGCTATCGTCGTAGTTTTAGGCGATGGAAAAACAGGGGTAGTCGTACCGGGAATTGGAATTGTTTCTTGAATCGCAGGCGCTTTACCCAACGGACTAATAGAGGGATTTACCTTTGGAGTTGGCAGCGCAGTTCCCCCCGCCGTTGGTGTCGGCGTCGCGAGAGGGGGAGTCAATTGCAAAGCAGGTTCCCCATCGGCAACGAGTACATTTTTAAACGTGCCTGTATTTTCCAAAAAAACATCGATCAGAGTGATACCGCGCGGTACTTTTAACACCACATAACCATCCAAAGTTTGCCCCTGAGGCACGGTGAATAACGCAATCGGTCCCGATGAACGGTTTTGGGGGTCAACGGATTTGTATGTTTCGTTAGTTACGGGGTTGCGCGCTGTTGTAGCGCCAATATTAATCATGTCGCTCGTTGCGACTTTATCTGCAACCCGGTTGACGCGAAATTCCACAGTCACTTCGTCCGGCATTTCTGGAATTCGTTTGACAGAAAGTAATTCGACTTGCGCCTTATTCACTAAAGCGGACTGGACGTATGGGTTAGATGACGTCGGTAAACTACTTGTAGGGGATGGGGAAATATTGGTTGCTGGGGAGGGAGTTACTGTCGAACGGTTTCTGTTCAACCGAAGATTAAATCGCAGGTTCGCTTGTCCCAAATCCATTCCTTGATAAAGTAAAAATCCCCCCGTGCCCAAAAGCAGCATCGTCGCCGCGCCAGCCAAAAAGCCGTTCAAATTTTTGCCGCGCCTGGGTTTTGGTATCCGCGCTACAGTTTGATCGAACTGTTGCTGTTGATTTGGCGTTTTCATGACTCAGTCTAACTCCGATTTTTGCTCAACGCCCCTTGTTGCCCTATTGTGTCAGACTATGGGACCTGGTGACATCCCCATCAGAAATAATTTGATTGACAAAGAAGACGCGGTGAGTGGGAGACAAGGGAGAACGGAGAGAGGAAGATATCGTATAAATTTCCCGATTGGGTTCGCCCTCGTGTTACCATAGCGATTCTGTTTAAAAAATTGTAGAATCCCCTGCCCCTACAGTCTGAAATTTATTTTTCCCTATGACTGCAACCGAACCAGTAACCCAATTCCAATATAAACCCCAGTACAAACCCAACCAGCTGATTTGCGGCATGGGACAAACCGCAGTAGTGACGGGGTGGAGTGTTAAGTCTGCTGTCGCCAAACAATTACACCCCCACGAGTATGCTGTCATCGGGCAACTATACTCGCCCACCAGAGGAATTAGCTTCCTGATCAGAAATTTATTAGCCAATCCTCACGTCCGCTTTTTAGTTATTTTAAATGCCACCAAAGAAGACCGCAATGCCGGGGGTAGCGAATGTCTGTTAGACTTCTTCCGCAATGGATTTGTCGGTGGAGTTAGCGATACTGGACGCGATTGTTGGGTCGTCAAATCTAAAATTACCGGATACATCGATATTGAAATACCCGCCTCTGCCTTAGAAAAATTACGCCAATCTATCGAAGTTCAGTCAGCAACATCGATTGCCGATGCCATCAGTCTAGTTAAATCTTACGCCCAACGAGCAACCGTCGAACCTTGGGGAAACCCGTTACAATTTCCCTTGTCTGAAGTCATTCCAAATGTCCTCCCCGGAACCCGTTACGGACACAGAATCGAAGGCAAAACCATCGCCGAAACTTGGGTCAAAATTATTCATCGCATCAAGACAACCGGAACAATTCGCCCCACAGGTTATGACGGGCAATGGCAAGAGTTAATCGACCTGATGGCAGTGGTAACCGATGAGCCAAAAGGGTTTTATTTCCCCGACCCGAATTACTTGCCAATAGACCGCAATTTCCTAGAAGAATATATCTCGCAAATCTTAGATGACTCGCCCTACCGAGAAGGGGTAAAATATACATACGGGCAGCGCTTGCGTTCCTGGTTCGGACGCGACCAAATCCAACAAACCATCCAAAAATTAATCGGAGAAATCGACGCCGCCAGTGCAGTCATGTCTCTTTGGGATGTGAAAGACCACGAACAAGGCGGCAGTCCTTGTTTAAATCATATTTGGGTCAGAGTTGTAGAAAACGAACTATCTTTAACGGCGACTCTTAGAAGTAACGATATGTTTGCCGCTTGGCCAGCAAATGCAATGGGTTTGCGAGCATTACAGCAACATATTCGAGATGAAATACAAGCCCGTTCCGATTACAATTTGAAGATGGGGCCACTGATTACAATCAGTCAATCTGCTCATATTTACGATGATACTTGGGAAAATGCAGATAGCCTAATTCAGCAACAGTATTCAGCCATTTGTCAAGCAAAAAATTATTACGATCCAGCCGGAAACTTTTTAATTGAAATAGCAGAGAACAAGATAGTCGTTAACCAAACAACACCCGGAAGTGGAGAAATAGTAGCTTGTTACTCTGGAAAAGATCCGTTAAAGTTAGTCAGAGAAATATGCTCTGCTTCTCCCGCCATACGCCCAGATCACAGCGGATATTTAGGAATGGAACTACAGAAAGCAGCCGATAGTCTTAGAACGGGAAAACAATACATTCAGGATAGATAAAAATGTCTGAATTTACTAGACCTACTTGGGATGAATATTTTTTAATGTTAGCAAAACTGGCGGCAACTCGTTCCACTTGCCTTGCTTTTCCAGTGGGTGCTGTAATTGTGAAAAATAAGCAGGTTGTGGCAACTGGTTACAACGGTTCCCCATCTGGTTCGGCTCATTGTACTGCTCAAGGTTTCTGCTATCCTGGATTAAGTAGCTGCGATGCTAGTAAGGTGATGCCTTCCCGTGCAGTTCATGCGGAGGCGAATGCGATCGCGCAAGCTGCCAAACACGGAATTTCAACCGAAGGTGCAAGTATTTACGTCACCCTAGAACCATGTCTTTCTTGCTTAAAATTAATCATTTCCGCGGGAATTCGCGAAGTTTTTTACGAAACCGCTTTTAATAGTGGCAATAACGCAATTGTAAGAGATTCCTTTGTGAATGAAGGTTTAGTAACCCTCAAACAAATTCAACTATCTGAAGAAATTGCAAAAAGAGCCGCTTTATTCTTATTAAATCCTACCTCTGTCGCCAGATCCGAAGCCGCAGCAATTTTATTACCAACTGATATCAAATCGAGTTAATTGCCCCTGGACAATGGTGCGCGACGCTATCGCTCACGCACCCTACATATGGTGTGATGGGGCGCGACGCTCACGCTCACGCACTCTACATATAGAAACTTTGGGTAATACGATCTCCGCCTAATTACCCTGAATAAAAATATCGACCCGTCACCGCGTCACCGTGTCACCGCGTCATTCCTAACTATGGGTGAAGAACCGGACATTTCTCCCCTGCCCACCTGCCCACCTGCCCACCTGCTTGCCGATCAGGGGCAATGACTGGGGCGAATTTCTGTAATTTGATCGGCTAAATCCACAATCGCTTTGGGCATTTCTGGCCCGGTTAAAATAACATCTACGTGAGGAGGGCGCTTTTCTAGAAATGCCAGCACTTCATCTTCTGGAATTAAGCCGAGGTTAATCGCCAAACTTAATTCATCTAGAACAACAAGGGAATATTTGCCTTCAAACACCACTTGCTGGGTATACTGCCACAATTGCTGTAGCGATCGCATTTCCGTTTCATCCAACTGCGGCGTGTCGATGCAGCGAGGCAAGTCGCAGCGAATCCAATCTAACTGCTGCACCAGTTTAACCGGACGATCTTGACCTTGACGAATTCCCCCTTTGAGAAACTGAACCACTAACACCGGGGTGCCTTGACTCGCAATTACAAGTGCTTGCGCCATTACGTTGGTAAAGAAGCTGCGGTGGGAAGAGGTAAATACTTGTAAGAGTCCTTCAACGGTATGGGGAAAGCGATGCTCTGAACTAAGAGTCGAGGTTTCTAACTGGGCTACCATAGGTCAATCAGGGATTATAAGCCAATCGAGTTGGTCTAACGATATCTAGCGTATTTTTACCGACGCCTCCCTAGTAGAACACCACATATATGCTGAAGTCAATAGCTGCCCGATCTGTCTGTCCGGGATAGCTTTCTAGAATTTGATGGTAAGCTTAAGTCGATTCTCGATTCCACTATCCTTGGGAGTAGCTGTGGTGAGACTGGTGATTTTGGGAGGTGCAGGTGCAGGCAAGGGAACCCAGGCAAGGCAGCTATCAACCCACCTGAATGTCCCTTGCATTGCCACGGGAGATATATTGCGAACGGCGATCGCTGCGGGGACGCCTCTCGGTTGTCAAGCGCAACCCTATGTGGAGAAGGGCGAATTAGTACCCGACGAAATCATGATAGAATTCATGCGCCAGCGATTGCTATTGCCGGATGTGACCAACGGTTGGGTACTCGATGGCTACCCCCGTACTGCCTTCCAAGCGGAAGAGTTAGATTTTCTGTTGGAAGATTTACAACAGCACCTAGACTGGGCAATTTGGTTGGATGTGCCAGAACCAGTGTTGATCAGTCGATCGTTACAGCGATCGCGTTCTGACGACCAACCAGAAATCGTCTCCCGTCGCATCGAACTATTCAAACAGCGCACTATCCCCATTTTGGAATACTACGAATATCGCCAGCGACTGATAACCATCAACGGCAACCAATCTCCAGATCGAGTCGAGCAAGATATCCTACAAAAACTTAATGAAACAAAGAGTCATTAATCATTCATCATGTCTCGTTTTATGGTAAAGGTTAATCGGTAATCGCTCGTACTAAAAAACAATCACCAATTACCAATTACCCATTACCAATGACTAATCTGTGGCAGCGTCCTGATGGCAGACAACCCAACCAACTGCGTCCGATCCGGTTTGAACGCGGGTTTACCCGTTTTGCCGCCGGTTCTGTTTTAACTTGTTGCGGCGATACCCAAGTCCTTTGTACCGTTACCTTGCAAGAGGGAGTTCCCAAGTTTTTGGTAGGGACGGGAAAAGGTTGGCTAACCGCCGAGTACCGAATGCTGCCAACCGCTACTCATCCCCGCCAAGCACGAGAATTGTTGCAGTTATCGGGACGCACCCAGGAAATTCAGCGATTGATCGGACGCAGCTTGCGATCTTGTATAGATTTTCAGGCGCTGGGGGAATGCACGATCCTTGTCGATGCAGATGTTTTGCAGGCAGATGCGGGTACTCGCACGATGGCAATTACCGGCGGGTATGTGGCGCTTGCCGAGGCAATGGAAAAATTGGTAAAAGAGGGCAAATTAGAGCAATCGCCTCTAATTCACCAAGTCGCCGCCGTCTCGGTAGGACTATTGCAGGGTGAGCCATTTTTAGATTTAAACTACCCCGAAGATGTCGCCGCCTCGGTCGATTTCAACATCGTGATGAACGAAAATCTCGGTATTATTGAAGTTCAAGCGACCGCCGAAGAAGGCAGCTTCACTCGCACCCAGATGAATGGAATTTTGGATTTAGCAGAACAAGGCATTCAGGAATTGCTAGCAGCTCAGCGTCAAGCTCTAAGCAGTTCTAACACTTGAACGGTTCTCTAGAAGTTTGAGCAACAAAGTTTTACAATAATAGGAGGAGTACTTCCTCCTCAACAGCCAGATTTCTCAGATACTTAACTAACTGACTACGCCCCTACACTAGAAAATATCCCCCGACCTGGATTTTAGGTTGCTTAACTTTTAGTTATAAAAATTCATAACTTAGCCCGCTCGGTGATTTAAATCCTGTTAGCCAGTGACTGCGATCGCATCCACAGGTTGAATCAAATCGCTGGTTTTTGGTGCAAATATCACATATTTTCAGTATTTCGATCGCTTTTGTAATTAAAGAAAACTAGCAATATTGAATATGTAAGCCAAACGTGGAACAACCACTATGAAACTTTCTTATCGCGGGGTCAACTACGAATTAACTCCTACTTTTATCGAAGTAACTGAAAGGGAAACTTTCGGCAAATATCGCGGCTTGCCTATAAGAATTGCATCCCATCCTAGAGAACACCTCCCCCAATCAATTCTGAAATTAACCTATCGGGGTAATAACTATATTGGACTGTACTAAACAGCCGTTTATTGCAGCAAAAAGCAGGTATCTTTACCCCGGAAAAGTTGCGGGGTTTTTTGATTATACCTTACAAGAGGTCTATTGATAATTCTTAAACAGATACAAATCGCTTATGGATATACAGTTTATAATATTTGCACTTTTTAGATTTTCGTGAGGTGAGGTAATGATATGCGGTAGGAAATTTGCTGGACTAATACCGCGAGGTTTTCAATTAATGAAATTTGAATTTCTTCATTGGCAATATCAATTCCTTCTTTCAGAAACAGATTAAATGCTAGGTCGTAAAAAATCCAATCCACACTTGTTTCAGAATCAGGAGGGAAGTTGCTTTGATCGACCAAGAGTGCGATCTGTTGGTTTTCGGGATGGAGTGCGATCGCGCGAATCACTTCGATTAATTCTGCATACAATACGTCTTCTGACTGACTCCAATCTGGAAAAATAATTAGATTGATTTCTCTTAACTTGAATTCTTGACGAACGATTTATAATAAATTTTCAGGTTTATATGCTGCCAAAATGGCTCTGGTATGGATAACTTTATCGGGACTTTCTTCCTCATCGTATAAGCGGATCTTCCTAAAGGCTCCCTTAAAACCATAACTTTGGCAGAGTTCCAAATAGGCGGGGAATTCGATGCAGTAATATTGAAAAGAATTAATATTCCAGAAACTAATGTGGGTTGGATCTTGAAAAGCACCCCGTCCATCGGTAGAAGAAACTCGGATATCAATCTCGGCATTAGGCTGACAAATTCGCCAGATCTCATTCATCGTATGGATGCGATCGCTCAAATGCTCGATCGCATCGTGCGCTCGGACAAAATCAACGCTATTATCGGGAAAGGGAAAGGTTTGATTGAGATCGGCAACTATATC
Source organism: Microseira sp. BLCC-F43 (assembly GCF_041929235.1). NCBI lineage: Bacteria > Bacillati > Cyanobacteriota > Cyanophyceae > Aerosakkonematales > Aerosakkonemataceae > Microseira > Microseira sp. BLCC-F43. Next base: position 21,538 of record NZ_JBHFNP010000106.1, on the reverse strand, counting down.
AACTCCAGGGTTAAACGACACATCAACCCCGATAAAACCCTCTGGTTTATGGATGCCGCAGCCTAAATCTACTTTGACAATTTCTGAGCGATCGCTTGACATGTAACTGATTCTATTTATCAGAGCTGCAATAATGTTATCATAAGAACATTTTTCCCTAATATCTTGATGCAATTGGGCTGCGATCGCAAGTCTTTCTTGCTCATGGGTGAGGTAATAGATAATTTTGCGATTAAGTTCCTCAATACTGCGGTAAGAAATCTGTTCGCTGACAGAGGTCAGTTTACACAAATCTGGTTTCCAATCGGTTAAAATAAACCCACCCACAGATGCAACATCAATTACTCGGTTAACTACCGCATCGTCAAACTGGATTGACGTAATATTCAGATTAATTTTGCAATTGGCATAGAGGTTTTGAGTGCTGGTGTATTCCACAACTGGCGGATAGTATGTAATCGTTTCAGATTCTATTTTACGTTCGGAAGATAAGCCGCTGAGGTAACCCGGATCTCCCCCAACGATCGCCAGATTGAAATTGCTATCCAAGCGTTTGATTAACTCTCCGCGAAAACAGGGAGATAAAAGGTTAATCAGGTAGTAATAAGTTGATTTCCGCGCAAGAAATTCTGCATTATCGATGGTAAGATCCGGTTGGCTTGCATAAGCGATCGCTGATGGATTTATCTTTTTATCTAACGCTACGATCCGCGACCAAAAATCAGCAGCGACGCAGTGAGAGCAGCTCAGATGTTGGTATTCTTCAAAAATGGGTTGGAGATTTGGTAAAACGTGTCCGACAAATGACACATCATACGTATAGCTATCTGGAGTCGCGATTTTTTTGAATTCAGAACCGTGCAAAATGGGATAAACTCGCTCAAATCCTAACATTCGCAGGTCTAAAAAATTGGCGGATTCCAGACAAAAATGAAAGCTGCGATCGCCAACTTTCCGCCAAGCTGCTAAAAGACGCGCATCTACAGACTACTCCACAGATTATCGGGGTGAATAAAAATAATTTTATTGCTAAATAAATTAAATAAAAAGCCATCTATTTCTGAAAGATAAAATGTAGATATTGTCAAATTATCAAACACTATAAAATCATCTATTTCTTGAGACGCAATCGCATTGCGGAAATAGTTTAAAGCCTCATCAAAACCACTGAATCGGCTCGACTCAATATAAACAACAGAATGATTTTGTCGCTCTAAAGCCTGACGATATCCTGTGGTAATTCGCTGGTAAATCGGAGTGGGTGAGCTTTCTAACAAGAAGCTAAACATCGGTGTAAGCTAAATTTAGCTAGACTAGGTACTGTTTCTATTTTACTCTTTTGCTGCTCTAAGATTACCGACCTCTTGTTTTTTCTTCTCTTGGCGTTATCTGCGACCGGAGCGGTTGGTTAAATAGGTATTTTTATGCATAAATAAAATTGAAAACTCTTTATGGGGGTGGGTGCGTTAGCCAGCAGAGTACGGCACCCTACGAAAGCTTTTACTCAATCCTCGTCAATATCTTCATCATCTTCCAGTAAGCTATATCGTTCCTCAAATACTTCGGCCCAACTCAGCGAAGCTAGTTGACATTTTTTACCCATTTCTAATACGGCTTCTTTCATTGCAGATTTAAAACATTTATCCCAAACTGATTCAATATAAGTGCGATTCAAACTAGGCATGTCTTCCTGGAGGTCTTCAATCTCCATCCGGGCAGAGTTAATAGTGACAGCCCAGCTAGATGACCGTTTTTCCGGCTGACACTTCCACTTAATAATATGAGCCATTAATCGCACCAACTGACTTTTTAGTGCGTGTCTTTCCGATCTTCCCATCGCTTCGATTAGCGCATCTAAACCTTCACTTGCTTCCATAGACTTTCCCTCTCTTAAAAGTTGCTGCACGGCTGTGGCTGTTTGGTAATGGGAGTTAAAGGCTAACCATTCCCATTCTTCTTTGCTTGGCATGGTTATTTTTCCTCTACGGGTTCTCTTGCATGGATTGTTGCAGGTTCTCTAACAAAGCTTGTAGCTGTTCTTTTTCCAGCCTCGCTTCTTCCCATTCTCGCTCAAGGTTTTGGCGTTCGGTTTCTAGTTGATTGATGCGCGAGCTTATTCTCGCCAACTGATTATCCGCCTTCCCAATCAATTGGCGCAAAATTCCCCCAACATTGTCCCCTCTGGATTTGCACTGACTAATCCCCGTGCGAATCGTTCGATTAGTTCGCTGCGACTTACACCCAACGCTTCTCCTTTCTGATCGAGCAGCCTCTGAGCAGTCGGAGTTATGGTGATGTTCACTCGTTCTTTCTTCTCGCCGTATTCTTCTCGATCTGCCTTGGGTCTGCTCATGACCTGGATTTGTCTCGTTCATTACACAACCTCAAGGTACTCTATGTCATGGTTTGTGTATATACATTTGTCAAAATGTGTATATAATAAAAAGTGTAGATACACATTTTTGTCATGAGCCAGTCTACAACTTCAGTTTCAGACTGTTTGACCAGTCGGCAGCCTTATGCGATCGTGGCTGTATTTCCCGCACGCAAACCAAAAGCGAGCGGAAGGACTCGTAATCGCGCCGATGCCGACGATATGGCAAGATTTTTGGGGCTAAAGATTCCAAAAGGTACGTTTTACGTCATTTTTGACCCTGAAGAGAGCTATAGCCAAATTGCAACCACATAGGCGAGGCAGCAGCCCTCTAGAATCTCGTTCCCAGGCTGAGCCTGGTAACGAGTGAATTGAGATTAATTAGGTACAAAAGGCAAAGTGCCGTAAAAAGTCTTAACTTTACGGGACAGGATCTTTAGCGACAATCAGAAACGTCATTAAAAATGCTCGCGCCCACCCTTCACCGTCGGGCTGACTCAGATCGAACTAGGGAGAACGTTTTATGAAATTGGCTTACTGGATGTACGCAGGTCCCGCCCACATTGGCACTCTCCGGATTGCCAGTTCGTTTAAGAACGTCCACGCCATCATGCACGCGCCATTAGGCGATGATTACTTTAACGTCATGCGATCGATGTTAGAGCGGGAGCGGAACTTCACCCCAGTAACCGCGAGTGTAGTTGACCGCAACGTGTTGGCGCGGGGTTCGCAAGAAAAGGTGGTAGACAACATCACCCGCAAGGACAAAGAAGAACGTCCCGATTTGATCGTGCTAACTCCTACATGCACATCGAGCATTTTGCAAGAAGATTTACAAAACTTTGTAGAACGCGCCCAATTGGAAGCCAAAGGCGACGTAATGCTAGCGGATGTGAACCACTACCGGGTGAACGAACTGCAAGCAGGCGATCGCACTCTACAACAAATCGTGCAATTCTACATCGAAAAAGCCCGCAAGAAAAACGATCTACCCGAAGGTAAAACTGAAAAACCTTCTGTAAATATTATCGGAATTTCTACCCTTGGCTTCCACAACCAACACGACTGCACCGAATTAAAGCGGTTAATGGCAGATTTGGGCATAGAAGTCAATCAAGTAATTCCCGAAGGCGCATCGGTTCATAACTTGAAAACGCTACCGAAAGCTTGGTTTAACTTAGTTCCCTATCGCGAACTTGGTTTAATGACCGCCAAGTATTTAGAGCAAGAATTCGGGATGCCTTATGTGGATATTGCGCCAATGGGTGTAGTAGAAACTGCCCGTTGCATCCGCAAAATTCAGCAGGTAATTAACGCCCAAGGTGCGGATGTTAATTACGAAGAATTCATCAACGAGCAAACCTTATATGTATCCCAAGCGGCTTGGTTTTCTCGTTCGATTGACTGTCAGAATTTGACGGGTAAAAAAGCAGTCGTATTTGGCGACAATACCCACGCCGCCGCCATGACCAAAATTTTGGCACGGGAAATGGGAATTAAAGTAGTTTGTGCCGGAACATACTGCAAATACGACGCCGATTGGTTCCGCGAACAAGTCGCAGAATATTGCGATGAAATTCTGATTAGCGATGATAACGGTGCGATTGGGGATATGATCGCCCGTTTGGAACCTGCTGCTATTTTCGGCACGCAAATGGAACGCCACGTTGGTAAGCGTTTAGATATACCTTGCGGCGTGATTGCAGCCCCGATTCACATCCAGAACTTCCCGATTGGATACAAGCCATTTATGGGGTATGAAGGCACAAATCAAATAGCAGATTTGGTCTACAATTCCTTTACCTTGGGAATGGAAGATCACCTGTTAGAAATATTTGGCGGTCACGATACTAAGGAAGTGATTCACAAGGGAATTTCTGCCGATTCCGATTTGAATTGGACAAAAGACGCGCAAGCAGAATTGAATAAGATTCCTGGATTTGTGCGCGGTAAAGTGAAGCGAAATACCGAGAAATTTGCGCGCGATCGCAATATCTCGCAAATCACCGTTGAAGTGATGTACGCCGCCAAGGAAGCTGTCGGCGCATAGGTCATAATAGTAGGGTGGGTGTTGCCCACCCTATTTGTTAGAGGAGGATTGTAGGTATGTCATCGAATGCGATCGCAACCGTAGTAGCCATCATGGAGTCTTTGCCCGAATCTTTGCAAGACCGAGTAGCAGAACACTTACAGGAGTATATTTTAGATTTGCAAGATGAGTTGAAATGGGATGACTCTTTCCAGAAAACGCAACAGCAACTTATTAATGCTGCAAAACGCGCCAAGCAAGAAATTGCTGAAGGAAAGGCAAAGTTGTTAGATTACGATCAGTTATGAGGTCTGCAACGCTTCCTTGTTTTTGGGCTGCTTACAGATCAACCGCTGTAGTTTGTCTACATATTTCATAGACCGCGTAGGCGGTCTTAGTTTGTTTAGGTGCGACTTCAGTCGTTCTATACAAACGAAGTAATACAAGCAAATTTACTATAAAAAACCAACTTTCTTGTACCAGCAAATATCTGTTGCCGCAATTTCCAAGTATCGCCGTGATTCAAATGGGCAACCCAACTTTGCAAAGACTGCGTAACTTGTGACAATTCAATTTTACCCTGCTCGTATTCTACCTCCATCCGCCGCAATCTGCGTTTACCTCGACGCAAATTTTCTGCCCTAACTCGAATATGGATACTCTTTTAATTTCTCAGAAAAACGGTTGTTTGTAAATCCTAGAAAGCAGATTTTTCCAAAAAACCGGGTTTCTGAAAAAAAATTTCGCTCCGCCTTCGGCGGAAGAGAGAGAAAAAGAAAAAGAGTAAAGGGCTAAAGGGCTAAAGCGCTAAAGAGAAGAAGAGTCCTCGCAAGCCGAAACCAAAAAGCCGGAAAGCAAAATGGCGGAAACTAAGAAGCCAGAAACAAAGTTCCCGGAAACTAAGAAACCGCAACCCGAAATCCGACAAGCCAGTCCCTACCGCCCAGCGCGCCCCAGTAGCGGACGGCACTGCGGCAACCGACCGCATAGTCGTTCCACGAACCACCGCGCTGCACTCGCTCTTTAGATCGACCAGTTTCCCAAGCACTTCCGTCAGTAGGTGCGCCGTTATAGTTATCGTGCCAGCGATCGCTGCACCATTCCCAAACATTCCCGTGCATATCGTATAACCCAAAAGCGTTTGGCGGAAAACTCCCCACCGGAGTTGTTTGTTGACGGTAAAGTCCTTTTGGCGCCGAAGCGTAGGGGTAGTTTCCTTTGTAATTGACTAAATCGGGGGTAATAGTCTCGCCAAAGTGGAAAGGCGTTGTTGTACCCGCACGACAAGCATATTCCCATTCTGCTTCGCTGGGTAAGCGGTAATTTTTCCCCGTTTTCTGCGACAACTTGGCACAGAATTTGATGGCATTTTGCTGGGATACATTTTCTACAGGTCGTTTCCCACCTTTAAAATAGGAAAGGTTATTTCCCTTCACCGCTTGCCATTGTTCTTGAGTAATGGGATATTTGCCCATAAAGAACGGTTTGACGGTTACTTGATGTACAGGTTGTTCCCAATTGTCTACGGTTCCACCCATTTGAAATGTTCCCCCCGGAATCGATACCATTTCCAGCACAACTCCATCCCCTAAGTCTTCGGTAAAGAACCTAGCCGAGTGAGGGCGGCGGCTGATTTCTTCGCCTTTAGCATTTACTGTTATGACATCAAAATTAAAGCTAGGAAAAAACTTATCTAAATTCTGTTTTACTTTTGGCTCATATCTATCTTGCAGCAGCGAAAAGGCAGCCCATTTCACCTCCATTATTGATTCATTGTGCCACGCCTCAAGAATCAAATCTAAACCTGCTTCACCATATTTGAGTGCATCCTTTAATGCAGCGATTCGGACTTCGACAATCGGAGAAGCTAAGCGAGTTTTAACGCCAAGAATACCGCCTAAAACAGCCGCGCCCAATGGGATTTCAGATTGACCGCCAAGCACAGCATCGTATTCTCTAGGTTGATTGTCATTTTCAGCCATTACGTTATTTCCTTAGATCTAAAACAATCCAGCTACTTGATGTTGCAGAGTTTCGCCATCAAAACTTACGCAGGATGGGATAATTCTAACAACAAGGTTTCTGGGTAGGGGCACGGCGGGCGAAATTTTTTGTACAAATTTTATCCTTGCCGTGCCCCTACTTCCTGGCGCGACGATTTTTTATAGAAACCTGGTTTATTTGCGTAAGTTCTGTTAAACACAGAACTAAAGCCAAGTGTCACAATCGGTGGTTGGTGCGTGACGCTACAAGTCTGATTACTACGTTCAGATATTCTCGCAGCGTCACGCACCCTACAGAAAAAATATGCCAATTACGTAAGTCATGTTAAACAGCAAAACCAGCGCTAAAATAAATCAATAAACACCCAATGTTGCACCCAAAACCATGACCCTTGTCAAAGAATTAGAACCTACCCAAGACATCCAAGAAGATGTTATATTTCCTCCTGGTGACTTATACAGTGACGAACCTCCCGTGGAAAGCGAACTACATCTACGTCAGATAATTCTCTTACTCAAATGCCTAGAATGGTTGTGGCGAGACAGAAATGATTTCTACGCTGCTGGCAACCTTACCATTTATTATAGTCCCAACCAACTCAAATCAGAATTCTTTCGTGGCCCCGATTTTTTTGTGGTGTTAGACACCGAACGCAAAACCCGTAAAAGTTGGGTGGTTTGGGAAGAAGATGGTAAATATCCTAATGTTATTGTAGAAATTATGTCGCCATCAACTGCGGAGACTGATAAATATTTTAAGAAAAAAAAATACCAAAATACCTTTCGCACATACGATTATTTTTGGTTCGATCCTTACAGGTTAGAATTTGCTGGTTTTCATTTAGTTGATGGTAAGTACCAACCTTTAGAACCAAATAGTCAAGGACATTTATGGAGTCAGCAGCTAGGTTTATCTATCGGAATTCATCAGGGATTATTGAGGTTTTTTACACCTGAAGGACAGCTAGTACCAACGCCAGAAGAAACGGCTGAATTTGAACGCCAACAGAAAGAATTAGCTGAAGCAACGGCTGCATCTGAACGTCAACAGAAAGAATTAGCTAAAGCAACGGCTGCATCTGAACGTCAACAGAAAGAATTAGCTGAACAAACGGCTGCATCTGAACGTCAGCAGAAAGAATTAGCTCAGGAAAAAGCAGAAAAATTGGCGGCAAAACTGCGCGAATTAAATATCGATCCAGATACAATTTAACAGGACTTACGCAGCGACACCACATATGGTAGAAATGGTGCGTTACACTGCGTTAACGCACCCTACATGCTGAGGGCTTCATCGCGAAATCTGTCGCGAAATGTGGGAAAATCTTGATGAGACAACAGTTCATTTTTCAAAGTTTTGATCGCAACTCGTTTCCCGTTGTGCTTTTTAGCTAAAGGAGAAAGTGTATGGAAACCGTGAAAATATATTACGACAAAGAAGGCAAAACCCTCACAGTTTGGTTTGATGACCCCAGAAAAGAATTCATCGCCGAAGAAGCAGATGAGGAACTTTTACTGATGAAAGATAAAGACGGTAAAGTAATTGGATTTGAACGACTGAACTATAGGGAAAATACTGATACGCTGCCTGTAGAATTTATCAGCGTCTAAATAATCCTCAATTTCAGGAAGTAGGAGATTACACGAATGAGCAACTCGATCGCATTACAAACTGTTATGGAATACGTTGAGGCACTTTCCTCTGTAGACCAAGACTTGCTGATTGAACTCATCCAGAAACGGCAAATTGAGAAGCAAAGGGCAGAAGTTACAGAACATATCACGCTAACCCTTAGCCAACAAGACAAAGAAACTCTCGAAAAAGCAGCGGCAGCTAAAAATAAAAGTTTGAGTGAGTATCTGCTTGAAGTTGCTCTTAATTTAGCAAAAGAAACTCCAGAAATAGAGCAAATTGTATTGAGCAATCGCGACTGGGAAATAGTTACATCCGCGCCCGTATAGATTGCGTAATAGTGCTGTAAAAAGGCTTCGCACGCCGCTACAAACTCCTCGCTGAGCTTCACATTGGCTTGTTGCAGTTCTTCAGTCAGCCACGTTTTGGTGGCTTGTGCCTTTTTCTGTGCGATCGCAGTTGTTTGTTTTGGATAGTTTATCGACTTGTCCAGGTCGAGGTTTTAGGCGTATTCGTAATCTGGGTAGTATTCTTCGCCGCCCTCTGCCCATTCCTTTTCTGTGGCTAAATCTTTGAGTTCTTTTAAAGACAGTTTGGCGGCTTTTGCCAGGTACGTAACGGCGTCAAAGACTTCATCAAAGTCTTTTGAGACTCCTTTTAAGGGATAAGCCGTTGCTGTGGTTTTTCCCAGTACAATTGTGCCGACGAATTCGCTTTTAATTTCTTTTACTCTGCGAAGGGCAAACGCTTCGTATTCCAGTGCTGCCCAATCACTGCTGCGCTTGATTTCTGTGCCTTCTGGGACTGTTAAATCAAATTCTTTTGCATAAGATTTCAGCAGTTCTGCACGCATTCGCACGTGCTTACAAGTGCCGTTGATCTGCCCGGTTTTGTACAATTTAGACTCGCAGGTGCAAGTGTAGTTGCTTACAAAGTAGGTTTTTCCCTTCTCTAGGTTTGTGCATTTAGAGAAGTCTTTGTCCCAAGAGTATTTCGCGCTGGTGTCGGGGGTGGCGGTGCGGGGTGTCAGCTTTTCAATTTCGCCTTCGGTGCGGGTGATTTCAACCGCCACCTTTCGGATCAAATTGCGGCAATTCAGCTTGACGAATGCTGCGAGTTTCTTGGTGAGTGCGGTCAGTTTTTTGGTTAGTTTTGCCAGGTTCATATATAATAGAGATGTTTTTCTTTTTTTTTTCGCGGTGGCTTTTCTCCACCGCTTTTTAATTTTAGCAAGATATCGTGCTTTCGCCATTAATCTTAACTTTTATTTACATTATTGTGGTAAGATATCGCGCTATATTGGGAGGGAAGCGTACAAAAGGAACTATGGCACGTCCCGGTGGTAACCCAGGTTTGAAAAAGCACCAGTTTAAGTCCCCTTACGATGAGCCTGCCACGGATTTTATCGGTATTAGAGTTCCCCCAAGCCTGAACAAAAAGCTCAAGGCTTTGGGGAAGAATCGAATGGTTTTGATTAGAAAGGCTCTTGAGGATTTGGTTGCTGGTTTACCTGAGTCTTCCTAAATTGCAGGCTGTATCGTTCTGCTTTTAGGCGTGGTACAGAATGTAATATTCTCGAATCGAATTCCACCACTTCTCCATGGTGGAGTTCGTAGTTTTGGCGGTTCCAACCGAATCGCTTGCTTCATATATAATAGAGGAGAAGTATTTTTGTTTGCAGCACGGTGGTTTCTCCACCGTGCTTTTTAGCGACCGTATTATTATCAATGGTTTTTAGTCGAAAGCAGAGGTTTTTTTTGGTATATTGGTGATGTAGCATTGGTGACTATTGTGGCTGTACCTTTTAAGGATCCCCAGACAGGTAAATTTACTAAAGGCAGATTCTCCCGGAAGGTTTACGGCGTGCGCCTTACAGTCAAGGCTGATGCGGTTTTCCGTCAGATTTGTGAGGAGCGCGATCGTAATCCCACAGAGCTGGTGCGGGAGATTGTTGAGCAGTGGTTAGAATCCCAAAAAAAATCCCTTGATGATGCCGGGGGTGAAGTCTCTAAATTTCAATCTGCCTGAATTGCAGTGAGTACCTTGCTGTTCGTAGTGGTGGTACGGAGTGAATTATTCTCGAATCGAATTCCACCACTTCTCCATGGTGGAGTTCGTAGTTTTGGCGTTTAACCCTGCAACTCCCGCTGCAAAACGTGGATATAAATCGGGTGAAGCAATAGCCCACGCCTGATTTTGGTCAGTCGCCATCGGCATCACCATTATTAATTGAAAGCGCGGTACTCCCAGTCGGTTTGGAAAACCAACCACAATCGCAGGTCGATAACCTTCTTGTTCGCGACCTTGAGGATTTTGTGTGGGAAATCGCACCGTTACAATGTCCCCAAACTGTAAAGAACGATTAGTCATTCCTCAACAATTACTACACCCATACCAGGTACATACTTAACAGGCAAACCCTCATCCATTTCTCCGGGTTCCCAGTCGTAAGGGTCGTAACTTCCCAGGTTAGATAAGTCCGTCTCTAGCCATGCTGCTTCTTGTTCTTCCTGTAAGTCATTCCCTGCTACAGATAATGATGATTTCTCACGAGTTCAGTTGTGCCATACTACGAAATCTAAAAAGTCTATAACTTCTTGAATTGCCATTTCAGACAGGCTTTCCAGTTTCTCTACAATCTTTTCTTTGAGGTAATCCATGTTTTTGCTATATCAAGAATCTGATTATCTGGGAGGATTGGAATCCTGTAAACAAGTTTACTCTATAACGCGAGCTTGTTGCGCGAGCGCTTTCTCACTCTCCTTCCTTTTCTTCTAGCACCTCTGTCTCTTCTTCCGACTCCTCTGCCTCAAAATCAACTTTCTCGTAAATATCAACAAGCGGCACTTGTACCTGCAATGAGCTAAAAAACAAGTCTGTATCTTCCTCGTTGTATTCAGAAAAAGACCAACGTTTATTTGCTTGTTTAGAATACTGTTCAATTGCTATTTTTTTCTGGTCAATCAGAATATACTCCTGAAAGCTGGGAATTGTGCGATAATAGCTAAATTTATCACCGCGATCGTAATTTCTGGTCGATTTAGATAAAACTTCAATAATCACTTGAGGATTAGTAATCGTATCCTTGTGATTATCGTGATATTCAGGTTTACCTGCAATAACCATCACATCGGGATAAACATAGCTTCTGATTCTAGGTATCCATAAACGCACGTCACTGATAAAGACATCGTATTCCTGTCCTTTAAGGGCAAGACGCAACGCAATGCTCATGCTAAGTGCAATTCGGTTATGATTCGTAGTTCCACCTGTCATGGGAATAATTACTCCATCGTGATATTCACTTTTATATTCTGCTGCTTCTTCCAGGGCTAAATATTCCTCTGGCGTGTACAAGTCTTGTTTGGTTGATTGTAGAGTAGCTGTCATCGTCATTTTTCCCCAACTTATACTATGTCTTGAATTCAGTTTAACGTCAGGATATAAAGAGGGCGCGATTTGCTTTGCAACGGCAAACGCGCTTGCTTTCTCACTCCCCTTCCTTCTCTTCTACCACTTCCACCTCTTCTTCTACTTCCTCCGCCTCAAAATCTACTTTCTCATAAATATCAACCAGCGGCACTTCTACTTGGAAGCAATTAAACAATAACCCTGCATCCTCTTCATCGTATTCCCAATAAGACCACCGCTTATTTGACTGCTTAGAATATTGTTCAATTGCTATCTTATTCTGGTCAATCAAAATATACTCTTGAAATGTCGGGATAGTTCTGTAATAACTAAACTTGTCACCCTGGTCGTAACCTTTGGTCGATTTCGATAAAATTTCAATAATTACTTGAGGATTGGTAATCGTATCCTTGCGATTATCGTGATATTCAGGTAAACCTGCAATAACCATCACATCAGGATAAACATAGCTTCTGATTCTGGGTATCCACAGACGTACATCACCAATGAAAATATCATAGTTCTGTCCTTTGAGAGCCAGTTTTAACGCAACGTAAGTGTTTCCTGCAATTCGGTTATGATTTGTAGTTCCACCTGTCATAGGAATGATTACTCCATCGTGATATTCGCTTTTGTATTCTGCTTTTTCTTCTAGTTCTAGATACTCTTCTGGTGTGTAGTAGCGTTTTTTTGTTGGTTGTAGAGTCGCTGTCATGATTTTTGCCCAACTTATACTATGTATTGAATTTAGTTTAACGCGAGGGGAGATTAGGGCGCGATCGCACATACAATCAACAGCGATCGCACCCACTTTAATTACATGCGTCCCTTGCGCGTGCCGGATGGCATATCGCGCAGCGTACCTGATGGCATATCGCCTTGCGTACCGTTACGCATCTCCCCTGGATCGAAAACAACGATCAATTTAGCCCCAGGAATCAATTGTTGCAAAATTCTCAAATGACCATCTGCATCCGACCAATTGCGAAAACGACCCACAACAATTCTTTGCAAATTTGGCAGCAGACGAACAATAATCCAAGGACTAAGACGTTCTCGATGAAGCATAATAAAAATATCTCCTTTTTCAATTGGAGCCAGAGCCAGTCCACTGCTTTTCCAGGGCGCGGGGCTGGCTTCTGACTTTTGACTTTGAACGCTTAGCGTTCTCTAAAAACATATCACAAAAAAAAGGATAATATTATAGCTAATTTTTGGGCTTTTGTGGGGATGATTGGTGGCTAATTGGTTGCTAATTTGTAGCTAAGACATTCACTAATGAGTGGAAACCTATGAGTAGGCGCGTTTACCTTACGCTTCCTGATTACGTCTAGGAAGCTTTAAAGCAATGGGCTGATAAACAAGGCAGACCCACAGCGAACCTGGCTGGTTTTCTAATTGAAGTGGCTGTGTTGGCAGCCGAAAAAACTGGCGAAATACCGCCGCCACAAAAAAAGCCCCCAGAGGGGCAAAAGTGATGGAAAAGCGACTCGCGCACTTGCAGCGGTAGGGGTGCGATCACTCTACCCTAACCACCAGCGCCGGATTATGTTAGATTTGGCGGCATCCGATAGCTATGATGTCATATCACCTAAAATATCCGGGAAGCGTGGAAGTCCCCGTGTTTTAACCGGGGGATGAAACACGACACGAGGGAATTTATTTGCTGTCTAGCCTTAAAAGCAGTAAGTATAACCATCCTTTCGGTGAATTACTTGACAATATTTGTGACTAATTCCTTGTACGCGACCATCTTTGGTTGAGATATCAAAACAACCTGTAGCACGACAAGAAACACGACCGAAATAACCGCCAACCTTTTTACCCTTCGTTACTACTGCTTTCACGATATCTCCCGTTTGAAACCCTTGATGGATTTGTGTCCTTGACCGATGCCTAATTGGGAAACCATATTTATCGGTTCCACACATTTGTCGCGTTCCATGTCCAGTTGCTTTAATCAACATAGGTTTAACTCCATCAACTTTTAATTTAGGGGTACTAGCGCCAACACAAGCAGCATCAATCCAGTGAGTCTTTGGTAATCTAAGATTAGTGCGATTAAATTTAGTCCTACCACCCGTCCCGCACTCCACAGGCCAACCAGTTTCTTTCAACCTTCTGAACAATTCCCAACGAGTTGCATTGACTGCTGCCGTATCAGCAAGTGGACGTTTAGCTTGAGATAGGATTTTGTTCAACAAACCTTGTTTGCCTTTGAGGAACTCCTGAATTAATCTATTACCTTTCTTGACGTTGCATGATTCGCAAGCCAAACAGAGATTGGAAACTCTGTTACTGCCTCCTTTGGATTTAGGATGAATATGTTCCACCTGGAGAGGTACATCCTTAATACCGCAATAAGCGCATTGCCTGTTCCATTTCTCTAGTAAATACTCCCTGAGTTCATATCCGGCTATGGTTCCTTGCTGATATTCAACACCATTAATATCGGGATTCTCTATTAGCTGAGTGTCGAATTTCACTAACTCTTGAGAAATAGCAGCTATCTTACAATACTTCCTGAACTTGTGTACCCAAGTTAGTATATTAGCAACTCGACTTTCAAGGCTTGGTGGCAACCATCCTGAGTGACGACGACGATTCAGAAATCTTGGTTTGCGATAGCGAGTTTTTCTTGCTCTCCTGCCTCTCCTCAGTTGGTGACGTGATATCAAAGCATCTCTAATAGCAAACCCTCTGTGTTGTAATTGTGCCGCAAAAACTACTTTTCCATCATTCTCATTAATGATAGCAATGCCAGTAGTTTTAGCACCATGATCTAGCTTTAATCGTAGTGGTTGTACTGCCAAGTTAGTTCTAGCCTCCTTCAGGATAATGGTGAATGGATAATGACGAAAAACAGCAGCTTTACCATAACTAAGAAGTAATCTAGCTGCGGCTGGATGCACTGGTTCTAATTGTCGTTTGTTGGTGTCAATAACCAATACTTTTGACATAACTCAATCGAGTCTCCTATTTCTAGGGTAATGTTAGCTTCGCCAAAGTTTAAGGTCGGTAACTATCAAGAAAGCACCGTCTTACCCCGAGTAAAACTGTTTAACTTTCTTGTTCTAGAGCAAGGGACTAGCTACGCATCCCTTGGTAGGTTCTTGAACACTTACCTTAAACGTAGTCGGTTAAGACTTAGGCTGGTCAGCTATCTAAACTTAGAGGCATGATGCCCTGTCTATGCAAGAGCGGGGTGCTGACTTTGCTGTATAACTTGTTGTTGCGCATTCATAAACCAACTCCAAGACTGTTTGAATCAGATTAAGCCTGGAAACACATCCATCATAAAATGACGGCTCAAACCCTCGCTCCTAACTTAACGCAGCTTGCCGAATAGGAATCTCAATCATAAACTCAGTTCCCTGTCCCAGTGCTGAAACGCAATTTAATCGACCGCCGTGTTTCTCAACCACAATCTTGTAACTAATTGACAACCCCAAACCCGTCCCTTTCCCCACAGGTTTCGTGGTAAAAAACGGGTCAAACAGCTTCTGGCGTACTGATTCTGTCATTCCCGGTCCGTTATCTGCAATCCGAATCCCTACCCAGTCGCTGTTGATGACTTCGGTGCGAATCCGAATTTGGGGCGAGGAGTCTAGGGAATCGTCTGGGGACGCATCCTGCACTCTATCCCCAGAATCCTCTTCCAAAGCATCGATGGCATTGCTGAGGATGTTCATAAACACCTGGTTCAGCTGCCCAGCATAACAGTCCACCAGTGGCAAGTCCCCGTACTCCTTAATCACCAAAATACCGGGATGTTCTGCCAGAGTCCCTCGTTTGCGAGATACCCCCTGGGGACGCAATCGGTTCTGTAAAATCAGCAGTGTGCTATCAATCCCCTCGTGCAAGTCAACCGGTTTCATTTCCGCCTCATCCAAGCGCGAGAAGCTTCGCAAGCTCAGCACAATTTGGCGGATACGCTCTGCCCCCAGATGCATCGAAGCCAGCAATTTGGGTAAATCGTCCAGCAGGAAATTGAGATCGATCGCTTCTGCCTGCATTTGAATTGCCTCGCCGGGGTGGGGATATTGCTGCTGATAGAGTTGTACTAAGCGCAACAAACCTTGGACATATTCAGTTGCATAAGGGAGATTGCCGTGGATGAAACTAACCGGGTTATTGATTTCGTGCGCCACACCCGCCACCATCTGTCCCAAACTGGACATTTTTTCCGTCTGAATTAGATGAGCTTGGGTATTTTGCAGTTCGTGCAGCGCTCGCTCTAGTTGCTGGGTTTGTTGCCTCAGTTGCGCTTCCGATTGCCGCAAAGCTGCTTCTACCCGCTGGCGTTCGGCAATATCCTGTTTTAGAAGTGCGTTAGCTGCTCGCAGTTCAGCAGTCTGTTCCTCGACCTGTCTTTTTAACTCGTCGTTGGCTTTTTGTAGCGCTACCTCAGCTCGCTGGCGTTCGATAATTTCCTGCTGCAATCGTTCGTTGGTTTTCCTTAATTCCGTTGTACTTTCTTCGACAGCTTGCTGTAACTCTTCAATAACGCCATACATTTCCGTTGGGGAAAGCACTTGCAGCAAGCTAGTCTGGGAAAGTACTCCCAGCAGTTCTCCTTCATCCCCAGTTACAACCAAGCGCCGCACGTGTCGTCGCTGCATTTCTTGGTAAGCAACCCACAAAGATTCTGTTGGTCCGAGACAAAACGGTGGAGTACTCATCACGTCTGCTGCCTGCATCTGGGATAAATTCAGCTCCAGCGCCTGAAACTCCACGATATCCCCTTCTGTGACAATCCCTACCGGGATGCGAGATGAGGAAGAAAACGGTTCGAGTCGAAGACAAGGGAGAGCGGGGAGTGTTTCATTTATATTCCCCGTCTCCCCGTGTCCCCGCGTCCCCCCGTCTCCTTCTCCCCGCGTCCCCCCTTCTCCTTCTCCCCTCTCCTCCGCAATCACCACACAACTAACCCGATGCTGTGCCATTAGCTGGGCTAAACTCAGCACCGACGCCGTTGCTTTGGCATGAACGACTTCGGTTGTCATGACGTCTGCCACGTACCACAATCGGGTCAGTAGATTTACGGGTTGCATCCCTCTGCCAATACTTACAGGCGTTACTACACCCATCAGCTGACCCTGCTTGTCCATAATTGGCAGGTGGCGAATCCGGTACTGGCGAAAGATAGAGAGCGCGGTGAAGATATCTTGAGAGTCTGATTGTGTCAAGGTAATTACTGGATGGGTCATCACCTGAGCCACCGTAAATTCCCTTAAATTCATTCCCAGCGCAGTCAGCCTGACAATATCCCTTTCCGTAAATATCCCTACTAATTGTCCTTCTGCCATTACCAAAGCACAGCTAGCTCGTTTGAGACTCTGGAGGGAAGATGTGCTTGCTTCGACTTCTGACAATTGATGCGAGCGCGTTACCGAGCAACTGCTTCTCACCTGACTCATCCGCGCCATCACCTCGATCGCCGGAGTGTCAGGAGCGACAATCAGGACATCAGGCTCGATTGCACGCCTTAGATCCAAAGAATAGATGCGGGGGCCGTTTAGCTGCATGGTTCGTTGGCTGCGTGATGATTGCCACATCACAATTCTTCGATGGAGACATTGTATGCTGCTATCCGGTCAGCTTTGCAGCTATTCTTCATTATGATGCCTACTTAAGCCACCCCATGCCGTCCATGCGAAGGGGTTCACGCCTCGCTTTCAACCTCTCTTTGACTCTCCCTATTTCTAGGTACAGCATCGGTGAGTCTCAGTATTAGGAATTAAAACTTTTGTGGCGACTCGCTCTGACTGGAGGAGGTTTTCCTTTGTCAGAAGGAACTTGCCCTCCTACTCGCAAGTTAATTGTTGCGGTCGCCTGTCTCCTTGCCGCCAGCAGGAAAGGTTCCGCACCCGACCACGCCAGAAAAGCATTGTCTACTTGGAGCAGTACAAATCTCTCTGACCAAGAATTCCGCCTTCACACTTGTGGACTCTAGTTGAGAGGTTTTTCTTTTTTTTGGTGACCCATTGATGACAAGTTTGAGATAACTTAGTTGTCTGTGTGGAAAATTCGACCACGTGAACGCCAGCGCTTTGGGCCTTGCGTTTCAAATGAGATACGACTTTCCGAATAGTTTTTGTCAAGCTTTGTAGTCAAGCTTCTCTAACTTGATTGTGTTTCCCAGACTCAGAATCTCATCAACTAATCTCCCGTGTAATGACTTGCGATGCGCGCGTCACTTTCTTTCCTGGTTAGCTAGTGCACTTCTTGTTGATAGGTAAGCTTTAGAATCGTTCCACTTTTTTTTGCAACCTTTTTTGACAGTTCCTTTTTTCTTTTTCCCTTTGCTGTCAACAAAGTCGGCCAAATTGTAGTTATCTGGATTATTAGATCTCCTCGCTCTTTCCATTCGTCGCTGCCATCGGCGTATCTGTCTCTCAACAGACTTTAGCTCAGCAGCAAATAAATCTAATTTAGCTGAACTTTCTCCGACAATCGCTGTTATTTATCACGATAATATTGACCTTGTTGTAATTTTATGCTATATTTAGCAGCTTGCCGAAAACCAAGGCTTAAAATCTTCTGGTTTGTAAACCAGTCGCTGCGCTGCAAAACTAGCCAGCCGATAAAAAGGTCGTACGTCTTACCACGATTCGTTAAATTGGTTCAATAATGGTTGAACAATGGCTAAAGCTGCAAAAAACAGTTACTCATCTTAAAATAGGGTGGGCAAAACCCGAATTTCCTAGTGGAAAAGCAGGAGCCGACTCCCAAAGGTTGAAGCAGGAAGCAGACCCTCTAGAAATTTCTTCTAGTAGTTGAATGGTGAACTTTAGATAAGTTTAGCCAATTTTTGTATAGCATTACACCTATGTAACGCAAGTTGCTAGTTATCTTTTTAGGGTTGCTAATGGCTAATGGCTAATAGCTAATGGCTAATGGTAGAACCGAAAAATATTCCCATAAGCAATTAGCAATTAGCGATTAGCAACCCACGATAGTTATAACTAGCAACTTGGGTTATGTACTGTGACGCGAGGTTTTGGCAAGAGTAATCTCCCCAAAACTGGATCAAGTTTTTACCCAACTACAGAATTGGGCACATCTCACCCAAAGTTTTTAGTTTTCACCCCGTAACTTCAATTGTCTAGGTTCGGACCAGTTTATGCCGGAAAGCGCTGTTAACCACGCTGCTTGGACCTGTGAATTTGAGTCAAGGTAACCGATGGTTATTCGGTATGTTAATCATATCATTTCTGTTGTAAATAGCAGCAAACGTCGTCAACAGAAAAGTTAATTTTAGGGCTATTGACCCCCGTAAAATTAAAGTGAGGGAGTCCATGTATCCTATGCCTCCCTATCGGGTAGGACGTCGGTCAAAGAGCTAACCCAAGCCCCCTCGAAAGATAAATTGTTATTGATAGCGATGTCCGGATCTTGGCGCGGTTGCATCGCTTTACCTGACCGATGGTTTTCAGGCATCGGTTACAGTTGGGTCTTCCCGGTTGTCGCTTCGGGGATTGACCAAAGTGTCTCTTGATTTGTCAGGCTGTGGTTCGGCGGGCGATCGTTTCTGGGAGATGATTTTTTGCCCCTCCATCACCTCTACCATTCCCAGGTGGATTTGGATTTGAGGCCCGGAGCGAGCTAAGCGAATCAAAGCACCATCTCCGATCGGTGCTTCGCTGATGCGTTTCCCATCTAGGTAAGTACCGTTTGCACCCAAATTAACTATTTCCCAGGTAGAACCCCGACGACGCAGTTCTACGTGGTGGCGGGAAACCACGGCGCTGTACAGAATCACTTGGTTATCGGTAGCACGCCCGATGCGAATCACCGATTCCTCCTCAAAAGACCAAGTTTGAATCGGGATTGACTGAAGCGGATGTAGAAGGTTTAGCGTAATCACATTAACAGCGTCAACTCTCTTAGATCGAGCTACGAAAGTTGGAACAAAAATGTTACCAGGTCACCTTTGCCCAGAGAAATGCGATCGCCTGGTCGCAATCGATGTCGGTTTCCCGTTGGCAGGGGCGTGTGGTTAATGTAAGTCCCGTTGGCACTCCCCACATCTTCGATATAGTAACTATCTCCCTCTACCCGAATATCGGCATGAACGCGGGACACTATCTCTGAATGGGGAAATCCAGAAACATCGATGTCGGGCGGAATCTGGTCGTTGGGCTTGCCGAGGTGGATAATAGATAAATTTTGTGGCAACTCAATTGTCTTTTGGGTTTGGACGTGCAGCAATCCTGCCGTCTGCTGCTGCAATTGAGTTTTACCCCCAAAGGCAAAGCTAGACGGTGCAACGGTGGGGACGTTTGAAGACGGTGCGGGTTCGCTCTCTTGCGCCATGGGCGGCGGCGTCACCCTTGTGGGTGCAGGAGGACTGGTGCTGGGTGGTTGCGGATCGGGTAATGGAGAACTCATGCTCACAGAATCGGGTTGAACCAAAGGAGCGGGTGCCACTGGGTCTGGCAAGGGTACCTGTACTGTCGGGGCGACTGTTGGAATAGCGGCAGCCACTGTCTCTGCTGCGCCTGTGATACTGCCACCAGGGCGCAAGTCAAAGCCACACTGACCGCAGAAGCTAGCATCTGTTTGCACCGAGGTGCCACAGTTCGGGCAACTGGTCGTTGCCGGTAAGGGTGTATAACAAGCTTCGCACTGAACCGCTCCGTCAGGGTTTTGGTGGTTGCAATTCGGGCAAACAATCATCTTTCTTCCTGCCTGGAGAACAACGCTATACCGCTTTGGCGGTGGGAGGAAAGGCAGAGCAGGGTTTGTGCCTTTCCACAATTAAATTAAGTACTGGTCTTTTTGGTTCAGGAACCAGCAAACCTAGCTCGGATTTCACAGGTATTGTCAGCCTCAACAATGTTAGCAGTCGGTACTATCCAAGCAGCACTGGCTTAACCCTAATTGCTTGTTAAACCACTCGGTTCTAGCATCTCGGACTGGCGGGAGCATTTTTTGGTAGGAACTTGAACGCTTGCCACCAACGTAGGTATTGCTAAGAGAGTTTGGTCAGCTAGGACTTTTGCCAGCCCCCGTCACACCTATTAAGGTTAGCGGTGGGTTACAGATAGAATATTCGCTGCCCTGGAAACGATCCTAGAGGAATTCGGGTCAAACCGGAGCTAATCAACGTCAAATCTTTTAATAACAGCGAATTTTGTCAGCCCACGAATTTCAGTTCTTGACCTGCTGACTCATCAAGTAGCCACCACAACTCTCCTACGGGTTGAATTAGCCGACTTGGGTAGGTCATCTCATCCCCTTGTGGGGCAAATATCTGGGCTAAAGCAGGTCGCTTGTTAGCACCGGCTACTACAAAGATGACGCAACGAGCCGAGTTAATCAGCGGTGCGGTAAAAGTTAAACGGGGCTGACCGTCTTTATTGCCAACAGCAATCAAGCGATCGCGTACTCCCAGTGCCTCTGTATGGGGAAATAACGAAGCTGTATGTCCATCATCTCCCATTCCCAGCAAAATAATATCCAATGCCGGAAACTCCCCTGGTGGGGTTTTGAAGAACTCGCTTAACTCGGCTTCATGTTTCGACGCATCAACAGCGGGGTCGCCTGCATCTGTAGGCATGGGATGAATATTAGCTGCTGGGATATTAACTTTGTCTAACCAAGCGCGACGAGCCATCCCTTGATTGCTATCGGGATGATCTGGCGCTACGTAGCGTTCGTCACCCCAAAAAACGTGGATTTTTTGCCAAGGTAGGTCAAGATTGGCCATCGCTTCGTACAATGGCTTCGGCGTACTACCACCAGACAGGGCGATCGTACACTGACCGCGAGAAGAGATAGATGACTGCATTTGAGCCAGGACAAGTTCTCCCGCGCGCTCGATCAAGCCTGCCATAGTGGGTAAAATTTCGACCTGCTTGCCCATTGTTATTGTCCCCATCAGCTTATGTTATCCGCGTCTAGCTGATCTTAGGCGAAGAGAACCCACTCTGGGATCGCCATTACCGAAAAATTGGGTTTAAAGCCCCGTCCTTCTAGGACGGCTTTTCTTAGATGTGCTACACTTACGCTAAGTGTGTTGGCGTAATTATCCTAGTTTTTGAGGCAAAGCTTGAAGGGGAAAAACAGCAGCATGAAAGGCT
>NZ_JBHFNP010000105.1:0-13136 GCF_041929235.1 Microseira sp. BLCC-F43 | reverse complement strand
AGAGAAACCGGGTTTCTTCCTATCATCTTTGCTTGCCAAACCGAGGATCTGGGAAAGAAACCGGGTTTCTTGCTGGGATATTTCCCTAGCAAACCGAGGATGTGGCAGAGAAACCGGGTTTCTTCCTATCATCTTTGCTTGCCAAACCGAGGATCTGGGAAAGAAACCGGGTTTCTTGCTGGGATATTTCCCTAGCAAACCGAGGATGTGGCAGAGAAACCGGGTTTCTTCCTACCGAGAAACCGGGTTTCTTGCTGGGATCTTTCCCTGGCAAACCGAGGATGTGGCAGAGAAACCGGGTTTCTTGCTGGGATCTTTCCCTGGCAAACCGAGGATGTGGCAGAGAAACCCCTACCGAGAAACCGGGTTTCTTGCTGGGATCTTTCCCTGGCAAAGCGAGGATGTGGCAGAGAAACCGGGTTTCTTTGCGTAGTGCTGTTTTCCTATTTTTCCTACTTTTCCTATCCTGGTTTTCCTTAAAATTTAACTCTAGGAACGTAACTTGATAACGTTCCAACGATCGTTGCCGCGTTCCTACTCAGCTTCATCCAGCAATGCCTGCAAAGCTGCTTTCATTTCATTAGGTGTAGTTGTTGCGGTGCCAAATATTCTGACGACGATGCTGGCGGCTAAATTACCCAAAACGGCGGCTTGCCAAAATGAACCACCAGCACACAAACTTAAAGTCAGGGCGGCTACTACGGTATCGCCTGCGCCGGTAACATCGAAAACATCGGTGCGGTTGAAGGCGGGGATGTGGTTTTCTTCTCCGGTGCGGTTAAATAAGCTCATGCCTTCTTCACCGCGAGTGATGAGGATTTGCTGTGCTTGGGTGAGATGGAGGAGGTCAGATCCAGCTTGGCGGAGAGATTGGGGGGAAGAGATCGCATATCCTACCGCTTTTTCTGCTTCGGGCAAATTCGGCGTAAACAGCGTCGCCCCCGCATAACGTTGCAAATCGCTTTGGGCATCTACAATTGTCCGAGAATGGGCTAACACCGCTTCAATTACAGGCGCAGTAAACACCCCATCCCCATAATCGGAACAAACCACCGCATCCACCTTTCCCACCTG
This sequence comes from Microseira sp. BLCC-F43, assembly GCF_041929235.1. Taxonomy (NCBI): domain Bacteria; kingdom Bacillati; phylum Cyanobacteriota; class Cyanophyceae; order Aerosakkonematales; family Aerosakkonemataceae; genus Microseira; species Microseira sp. BLCC-F43. The sequence goes on along the minus strand of NZ_JBHFNP010000105.1, from coordinate 12,062 downwards.
GGAGCGGATATAATCTGCTAGCTGCAACTGTAAATCTGGATCTGGCAACTGATCGGATTTTCGGTCTACCCGCACGATTTGCTGCGTCACCGATTGTCTAGCATGACCGGAAATCCTGGTTTTGGTCACTGTCGGACGGTCTGGATCGATTAACATGCCACTGGTATCCATTCCCGCCAGCTCAAAAATGCCCCGCAGTGCTTGTCCTTGGTCGTCTTTTCCGATCAATCCAGCTACTTTTACCTTAGCGCCCAACTTGGCTAAGTTATAGACTGCATTCGCCCCACCTCCCGGCACTTGTCGGGTATGTTCGTGGCGGATAATTAAAACGGGGGCTTCGCGGGAAATGCGCTCGACTTGTCCGGTGAGAAACTCATCTAAGGTAAGGTCGCCCACCACGAGTACCCTGGCTTGGTTAAACTGTTGCAGCAGGTGAAATAATCTTTCAGAAGAAGCGCGCAGTTGGTCTGCAAACGATGAAGCTACGGTCATAAAAATCCATCGATTTCCAGCTAGCAAATATCCCAGGGTCTATTATCTCCTGAGAAATGCCCTTTAACGCGAAGCTTCATTATTTTGCTCGATTTCGATTTCGTATTGGTAGATCTTTTTCTCGCCAGCGGGTGGAAAGGAACGCTTTTTAACATCATCAATTGCTGCCTTTATTGCTGCCTCATTTAGTGCGGGATAGCCAGTACTGCGAGTTAACAGAGGATCGGTTGATAAATTTCCATTTTCATCGATTAACAAGGCGACGCCAGCGGGAGTCACATCGGGCAGTTTCTGTTTGATGGGAGACACAAGGCGTATCGATATTTTTTCTTGATTCCAATTTTTTTGGTCCCCCGCCAACTGCTGGATTTTTTGATAGAAGGTAATCAAATTAGTTCTGAGAGCTTCCAAGGTTGTGCCATCGGCATTGTAACTGTATATCCGCTTGAGAGCTTCTAATTTTTGCTGAGGCTGCGATTGTTTCTGAAGCTGACCTATCAATTTTTCTTGTTGCTCCCATTCATCTAAAACTTCCAATTCCCGCTGCCGTCGAAATATTTCTTGCCGTTTCTTTTCTTCCTCGATCTGTCTCCCCAATATTTGTTGGCGTTCCTTTTCTTGCTGTTGCAGCCGTTCTAATTCTGCCTGTCGTTGCTGTTCTTGCAGCTGTCGCAATTGTTCTTTGCGTTGGTTTTCTAGTTCCATCTCGCGTCGCAATTGTTGTGCTTGGCGCTGCTTTTCTAGTTCCAGTTCCTGTCGCATTTGTTCGGTTTGGCGTTGCTTTTCTCGTTCCAACTCGCGGCGCAATTCTGCCTGTTGTTCCAACTTTTGCTTTTGCAGTAATTCTTCCTGTTGTCGCATTCGCTGTTGAAATAATTCTTCTTGTTGTTGCAGTTGTTTTTGCAAAAATTCTTGCTGTTTTTGTACTATTTGCTGACGCACTAATTCCTCCTGCCGTTCTAAAATTTGGGTAGAAGGTGGCTGTGGTGGAGAAGGCGGCGGCGGCAACACATCGGTAGGAGGCAGGGGGGGTGGCAGAGGCGGCAAAGAGACTACTGGTACTGGCGCGGAAAATTCTTGTATGCGACTGATTTCTGCTGGCGTTAACTGCACTAAGTCAACGGTTCGCTGGAAATCGGGTTTTTGTCTGGACATCGAAAATATAGGTGGAACAACCCAGAGCATTCCGTGTAAAGTCAGTGAAAATACGCTTGCCAATACGTTTGGCACGGTTGATGTTTGTGGCTGGGGTCGAAATAACTCAGCATCAGAAATCGCAGGTGGGGTATATGCCGCCGCTCTTGGTTTTGTAGGGTGGGAGGGATGCGTTCGCTTTTTCGCCATTAGCAGAAACCTCTCGCTCTCGATATTGGTCTCATAGCAGGTTTGAGAAGTTGCCCCTACTGAAAAAACCAAACAGAATCTAATTTTTCGGTTGGGGTCTGGGGAAATTCCAAGTATTGGGGGTGGGGGTTGGATTTGAAGGTAAATTAGTTGGCGGGGAAGGTAACTTGTTGGACTCGATCTCGACGCGATACTGGTACGCCACATACTCTCCCGTTGCGGGAAACGATCGCTGCTTGATATCTTCTATCGCTGCCTGATTTAGCTTAGGGTAGCCAGTACTGCGAATTAACTCTGGCTCACCCGTAATTTTACCCCTTGGGGATACCAACACGGCGACGCCAGCAGGAGTTGTATCTGGTAGCTTCTCGCCTACAGGAGAGGCAATGCTGTGAGGGATGGGCGGGCGTGGGATAATCCTTCTGGAAAATCTTTTGTTGTTTCTCAACCAGGCATCGAGTTTTTCCCTTTCTTCAGCTTCTGTCGTCCCGGCCTGATTATAGCCGTAACGAGACTTGAGCCAGCTATCTTGGAACCTTGGGGGCGCGGTTGCGGTTGGGGTAGGAATTTGTGTAGGCGTTGCTGTGGGTGTTGGTGTTGGGGTGGGAATTGGTGTAGGCGTTGCTCTCGGTGCTGGTTTTGGGGCGGGAAGCGGTTTGCTGGGGGGTTCTGGCAGGGGTATATTAGACCTTACGGGTTCCTGACCCCCAGAGGTATTGGGTGCGCCTGTTTGGATTTGGGGCGGTAATGGCAGCGATGGGCGAGTAAATTCGCTGATGCGTCGCATTTCTCCTGGACTTAACTGCACCAATTTGACGCGGCGTTCATCCGATGATGCTGTGGCAGAAATGGGCAATTTTGGCTGAAAAACCCAAACCAGTCCGTGTAAATTCAGCGAAATTAGGGTGAACAACACGGTCAGTAGCGGTGAGGTGTCAGACTGGGATGGAGTGGGTTCGGTGTCGAACATAGTCATAGGGCAGAAAAATTGCCGATTTCAATTTAAAATCTCAAATCTAAACTCTAAAATTCGTTGATCTGACTTGTATCAGCAGCAAAGAGAAGTAGGGTAATTGGAGATTTGGGCGATCGCACAAATTAGTATAGATCGCCTGATTGGGTAGGGTTGCTCTCTCTACCACATAACTGCTATTTAATAAATTCCGCCGCTGCAATACTTGCCAAACTTGCTCGTATACCGAACTTACTTTGAGCAATACCACTACATCCGCCCAATCTAAAACCGCTTCTAGTTCTCCCACGGTATAAATAGCCGGTAATACGGCTAAACGTTGACCGCGCATTGTTAAAGGCAGTCCCAATACTGCCGCCGCCGCCATCGGCGAACAAACTCCTGGAACTACCTGCACCTTGACTTCCGGATGCAAAAGTTGTAGCGTTTGTGCCAAATAGGTGAAGGTGCTGTAAAAACTGGCATCGCCTTCACAGGCAAAAGCTACATCTTGACCTTGTTCGAGATATTGCCAGACTTGTTCTGCCGCTACCTGCCATGCAGAGGAAAGAACCGCGTCATCCTGGACGTAAGGGAAAGTTAAAGCTAGTTGCACCTGAGTGGAATTGAGCCATTGGGCGACAATTTGCTCAGCCATGCCTGGGTTGCCCCGTACACCTGCTGGAAAGGCTACTACAGGGACGCTTTGAAGCAACCGCAGTCCTTTGAGGGCGATCAACTCCGGGTCGCCGGGGCCAACACTAATACCGTAGAGGATACCTGTTTTCACTTGGTGACTGACATTGCGATCGCTCAACAAGATTACAAACTATAACTTAAAAGGCATCCCCTCACCAGTCAGCAACTCAAGCGGGTGAACTACCACACACCAACCCTATTGGGTATGGTGTGGGTTTCCCAATTCATCGGCAGTTGCCTCCGATACCACAGATTTTTTACGTCCAGGCATCTTTGGTCTTACACTCCCTCCTTGGGCAGAAGCGCTAGTTCCTAACGCCAAAAGTCGCAAACCTTCATTCTTGATATTGATAGCAGCATTCACGTCTCTATCGTGCTGCACATTGCAGTGAGGACAATCCACAACCCGAACATCAAGCGAATCATAGCCGCGTTGTAGGATGGGGATTGGTAGAAGCGTGACGTGACAGAGTTGAGATGAAGGGAAGAACCGCCCAACCTCAACATACTGATGTCCAAACTTCTGGGCCTTATACTTCAACATCGTCAGAAACATCCCCCAGCCAATGTCGCTAATTGCCTTGGCTAAGTTATGATTTTTGACCAGATTCTTCACTGCAAGGTCTTCCACACAAATTACTTGGTTTTCGTAGGCTATTTTGCGAGATAGCTTGTGTAGAAAATCTTCTCTAATCTTGGCAATCTTGCTGGATACTCTAGCAACTTGTCTATGAGCTTTTTTGCGCTTACCACTCTTCTTGTCAGTCTTCCGAGCAAGCTTCTTTTGCTTTTGTTTCCGATTCTTCTCCAGTTTTGCCAATCGTTTTTTAGGGAGATCGTACTTAGACCCCTCCGATGTGATAGCAAAGTTCTTGAGTCCCAAATCAACCCCAATCGCTTGATTAACGGCTACGACGGGTTCATCAATTTGGTCGAACAAAATGGAAGCGTAGTATCGCCCATCAGTTTGTCGGCAAACCGTTACGGTTGTGAACTTAGCATCAGGCAACTCTCGGTGAAACACAGCAGAAACAATACCTAGCAGACCGGGGAACTTAATCGTGGATCTCTCAACCTCAAGCTTCACGTTTTGTGGATATTGAATAGATTGCTTACCAAACTTAGACTTAAAGTTTGGATACTTAGCTCTACCCTCAAAGAAGTTGACAAAAGCACTGGAAAGGTTGAATGTGACCCGTTGTAGCACTTGGCTATAAGCGAGTCCCAACCATTCGTATTCCTTTTTCAATCCGGGCAGCAACCTGTCCATCGCAGCCTTAGACAACCCTTTCCCTGTTTCTTTGTACTGTGTTGATGTGAGATTAAGCATGTAGTTCCACAACCAACGAGTATTGCCAAAACATTGAGCAAGATAAGCTTCCTGATCAACCGTGGGATAGATTCTGAGTTTGACTGCTCTATACATGGCATCGACCTTACCGTGTTTCAATATTCATGATAACAGCGACAGGCAAGAGTGTGCTAAAGTTCCCCAAAGAGGTGTCCCAGAAGCCTACACCTACAAGGGTAGGGAGGTGTAGGAGCGTCACCGGGTTTATGCTCAATCCGCAAAATACCTTCTATTTGCACTCGAATTCCGGTTTCTTCCCAGGTTTCTCGTTTTGCTGCATCTACCAAAGGTTCTCCCGGTTCAACTCTACCCGCGGGTAGATGCCATAACTGACCGTGCTGGCGCTCGTGAACCATCAGAAAGCGGTTTTCCCAACGAACAACAACCAAGGCAAAATAGGCAGTCGGAATTGGTTCGCGAGCCATAATCGGTTACTGCGGTGGGAAAATTGCTCTCTGCTTTACTTGTGCCAGTTTAACTGGATATCTGGTATGTGTATCAAACTATGAAATATGGGATAAACCAATCCAATACAGGGAACATTTGCTACAAATTCTCTTTTCTCAAATCTGAAATGCCATTACCGACTGTGATTTTACCTGGTTATTTGGAAGGCGCGATCGCTTACCGTCCTTTAGAACAATCTCTCCAGGATCTGGGTTTTCCCACCGCGATAGTACCGCTGCGGAAACGAGATTGGTTACCTACTGTGGGGGGAAGGTCGATGCTACCGATTTTGCAACTACTCCACCCCACGGTCAAACAGATGTTGCAGCAACACAACAGTTCTCAGATTAACCTGATCGGTCACTCGGCAGGCGGTTGGATTTCCCGCATCTACTTGGGAGAAAAGCCTTACATGTTTCACGGCGACGCGACGGCAGCAGAGTGCTTGTGGTACGCTCACCCCAGGGTTGCTAACCTCATAACCTTGGGAACTCCCCACTTGAGCAAGGAACGTTGGACAAAACGGAATCTGGATTTTGTCAACAAAAACTATCCCGGAGCATTTTACCCCCAAGTTCGATATGTCTGCGTTGCCGGTAAGTCTATCTTCGGTGTCAGACGCCGAGGCAGTTGGTTAGCTTACAGCAGTTATCAATTAACCTGCGGACGGGGGGATACTTGGGGAGATGGTATCACGCCAATTGAAGCCGCCCATTTGGCAGGGGCAGAAAATTTAGTGGTCGAAGGTGTCAGGCATTCCCCCAGAGCCGCTGGAATTTGGTACGGTTCGCCGGAAATTTTGCCAGCTTGGGTGTCGTATTTGGCTTAGGAAAAGGGAATAGTGGGTAATTCTTTTCCAGCGGGACTTAGGCACGCGGGGTCAGAAACCCGGTTTTTTCGGAGACGATTTTTCCTAAAAACCGGGTTTCTTTGCTGTAGTGGGTAATTCTTTTCGATTACCAATTACCAATTACCCATTACCCATTACCGATTCAAACTTGTTTGAACGGAACTTCCAAAGCAGCAGCAGGAATTGGTACTTCTTCAACTTCGGGTAACTTTTCTAACACCAAACGAGAGGATGGACTCGCGCCGGATAAGCGCTTGAGCAATTTCGGTCTGGGATCGTGCAACAGGTAGATAATCCGATCGCCTACTTTCCACTCTTCTGCTGCTGGTACGACTAACAGGCGCTCTTCTCGTTCGATTAATAACGGCACTAACTCGCCAGAATTGATCAGCGCCTGAAGGTGAACCTGCTGGAACGAAAGCGCCTGTTCCTTCATTACCGTAGTTCCCAATTTTACATTACCCTCATTGATATACTGATTCCAGGTTTTGATGGGAAACTGGGGAACAAATGCTTGATTGACATGATTTGATGCCGTACTGGCTTGGGGATCGCGGGGAAATACTGCTAGGACGCGGGGTGGATTAAACTCTTCTGCGGCTCGCTGCGCCAGCACTACGTTCACCTCGCCGTTGTTGGTCATGGCGATGAATGTGCCCATCGATGCCAGTCCTGCTTCTTCCAAAACCCCCGTATCCAAACCGCTACTCAAGAAAACTTTGAGATTTTGTTGTTCAGCTTGTCGGCAAGCTTCGGGGTCGGTATCGATTAACACCACTGACTCGCCGCGATCTTGAAACAAGCGGGCAATCAATAGACCCAAGGGATTGCAACCAACTATTACCGCGCCTGTAGCTTCTTTTGAGGTAATTTTAAGCCATTGGGCGACCCAGCCTGCGGTCAACCCCTGCAAAATTACCGTCATCATGATGGTGAGAAACACCAGAGCTTTAATCGCGTCGCCACCGTTGATTCCTCTTTGGGTCAACAGAATGGAAAACAGGGAAGAAACCGACGCCGAAACAATTCCCCTGGGGGCAATCCAACTGACAAATAGTTTTTGTCGCCAGTTGAGGTCGCTGTTGAGGGTACACAAACTAACGCTAATCGGGCGGACTATAAACATCAGCACCAAAACGGTAAACAAGCTACCCCACCCCAAAGCGAACACGCTGGCAATCGATAAATCTGCCGCCAGCAAAATAAACAGGACGGAGACACCCAGGGTAGTTAGCTGTCCCTTAAATCGGCGCAGCAATCTTTCTTCCGGCAAAGAAGAAGCTCTCAAAACAATTCCCGACAGCACGGTTGCCATCAATCCCGATTCGCTGCGAATAAACTGAGCCAAACCAAACAAGCCCCACAAACCGGCTAAAACCACCAGGTTTTTCAGTTCTTCTGATAAAAAATGGGCGCGTTTGAGAAAATATCCCAATAACCAGCCTCCGGCAGCGCCGATCGCCCCGCCAATTCCCAGTCGCAGGAATAATCCAGTCATCGCTTCTACGGGAGAAGCGTGGGTGGTGAAGATGGTGTCTAAGACAACGACTGCCAGAATTGCGCCTACGGGGTCGATTAAAACGCCTTCTCCCTCAAGCAGGGTTGATACCTGTCGGTCTACTTTTACATGCTTGAGCAGGGGACTGACTACAGTAGGTCCGGTTACCGTTACTAGAGAAGCATACAGAAACGCAATCGGCCAGGGAAACTCGCCTAACCAATGCGCCGCCATGCCGCCTAAGAGCAGGGTGACTAAAGTGCCGAAGGTGACGAGGTTGCGGAGAGGAGCGGAAACGCGCCCCAAGTCGCGCAATTCTAAATTAAGACCGCCCTCGAATAGAATTACGGCGACGCTGAGGGCGACTATCACTTCTAAACCAGTTCCGAGCCAGTTCGGGTGTAGGATACTTAAACCACTCGAACCCAACAAAATGCCGAATAGCAGCAAGAAGACGATGCTGGGAACTTTGAGGAATGCTGCTAGAACCTGAGCGCCAATGCCTGCGACAATGGCGATGACGATCTGTAGGGTAAGTTCAAATGATGCTTCCATAAGGCTGTTTATCGCAGGCTATTTATGCTGGGTCGAAATGCCTTGCTTTTACTACTCACGATTAGCAATTGTCCTTGACTTGGGTACAAATTGGGAAAAATGGCGCAATATCAAGTAATTCTCTGCGTGGTGAAAGCTATTGCGTCTGCTGGCATTCCATACCTAATGTGGAATATGGATAGGGATAAAAAAAATCCACTTGCGAGTGTTAATCAGCAGACTACTGTTAACAATTTTAAGGATGCCGACAAGCTAGATCGGTTCTGAAATTTACAGTCATGTAAGATGCACCAAGAATTTTGCGGAGTTTAAAAGCTGAGCCAATAATAAATCGCCGGAAAATTTTTTGTTAGTTGGTAAAATTGTTCAATCCTGATATTTTAACATCAAGTTTTCCGGTCAGCCTTCGCACTCATTACCGTAAATGCAGCTTGGGAACTGGGATTGAGGTGTTTTTGCTCGTGGCGAGCGCAAGTTGCACAGATATCGCAGTTAGCTGGGGTGAAAGTTGCAGTTGGCGATCCCCTCGTTCAGAATAACCCTTGTCGGCCGCAGGATCCCCCAATAAGCTACAATTCAAGCTGTATGGGCATTTCAAACCACCTGCCGCATGTTAGAAACTCTCTCTACCTACCTTTACCAACTCCAACAACTTGCTAACACCCTAGTTTCTTCTCAGCTAAACCATCTCAGCGGGGTTAGCATTGGTGTTATTTTTGCCGCTGGCTTGCTGACCAGCATGACACCTTGTATGCTTTCGATGTTGCCGATCACGATCGGCTATATCGGCGGGTATGAAGCCAAAAGCCGCTTTAGTGCTGCTGCTCAGTCTACTTGGTTCGCGTTGGGATTGGCAACCACGTTAGCTGGGTTAGGCATCCTAGCAGCGCTCCTGGGGCGCGTTTACGGACAAGTGGGAATTGGATTACCGATTATTGCCAGTATTGTAGCGATCGCAATGGGTCTAAACTTATTAGAAGCAATTCCTTTGCAATTTCCCTCTTTTGGCGGTAGCGAGTGGATTTCCAGCGATTTACCGGCGGGAGTACGTTCCTATCTACTCGGTTTAACTTTTGGTTTGGTTGCTTCTCCTTGCAGCACCCCCGTTTTGGCAACTTTGCTCGCTTGGGTAGCTTCGACGCAAGATTTAATTTTAGGCGGTATTTTTCTGTTGCTTTACGCCGCTGGATACGTAGCACCGTTAATCTTAGCCGGGACTTTTACCGCTTCGATCAAAAAGCTGCTAGAGTTACGCCAGTGGTCGAGTTGGATTAATCCCGTTAGCGGTGCAATGCTCGTGGGATTTGGTGTATTTTCGCTGTTAATGCGGATTCCTAATTGGTAATGGCTAATAGCTAATAGCTAATGGCTAATGGGTGAAACGAGGCAGAGGGACAGGACTTACGCACGACTCACTTATCACCAAAGTTTCTGCGTCGATCTCTAGTTCTCTTGCGACGATTTTTCAGAGAAACCCGGTTTCTTTGCCTGGGTCCTGAGGGAAAGAAAGTTGTAGGAGCGGGTTTCACAAATACCTTAAATAAACCCGCGCCTTCCAGGTCAGGACTTACGCACGACTCACCTATCACCAAAGTTTCTGCGTAAATTTCTTTTCATATCAACCCGGTTTCTGGGCGTCAGTCCTATAGGTGCGATCCCAAGCAAATCGTTGAGAACGGTAAAAATAAGAAAAAAATGACAATTACCAACGAACAATCGCCAATTACCAAACTCCAACGCCTATTTCAGCGCGAATTATTGCCGTTGTTAGGGGATTTGCGGCTGGCAATTTTGCTGCTGCTGGCGATCGCTGTTTTCAGTATCTCCGGAACGGTAATCGAGCAGGGTCAATCTCTGGCATTCTACCAGTCTAACTACCCGGAAGACCCGGCTTTGTTTGGCTTCCTCTCTTGGAAGGTTCTCTTATTCTTGGGTTTAGATCGCGTATATCGCACTTGGTGGTTTTTGGCTATTCTGATTTTATTTGGCAGCAGTTTAACCGCCTGTACTTTTACGCGCCAATTTCCCGCCTTAAAGGCAGCGCGTCGATGGAAATTTTACGACCAACCCCGCCAATTTGAAAAGTTAGCTTTAAGTGCAGAACTCGATAGGGCAATGCTTGCTAATTTAGAACCTGCATTGCAGCAGCGCCGCTATAAAGTCTTCCAAGAAGGCAATAAGCTATATGCCCGTAAAGGTATTGTCGGACGCATCGGCCCGATTGTCGTCCATGCTAGTATGCTAATCATTTTGGCTGGGGCAATTTGGGGCGCGCTGACTGGTTTTATGGCTCAAGAAATGATCAAGAGCGGTACTACGTTCCAGGTAAAAAATATACTCGATGCTGGGCCAATGGCTGCGCCGCAAGTTCCTAAAGATTGGTCGGTAAAAGTTAATCGCTTTTGGATCGATTACACGGCAGAAGGGTCAATTGACCAATTCTATTCGGATTTATCCGTTGTCGATAACGGGGGAAAAGAAATCGACCGCGAAACGATTTACGTTAACAAACCCCTGCGTTACAGAGGTGTAACTTTTTACCAAACAGATTGGGGGATCGCAGGCATTCGCTTTCGCTTGAATAACAGCCCCGTGTTAGAGCTACCAATGGCTCCCCTGGAAACTGGCGGTAAGGGACGCCTCTGGGGAACTTGGATTCCCACTAAACCCGATTTGAGCCAGGGCGTATCGCTTTTAGCCAAGGATTTACAGGGAACGCTGCTAATTTACGACACAGCCGGGAAGCTGTTAACCACCGTCCGCGCAGGTATGTTTGCGGAGGTTAATGGCGTAAAATTATACATAGATGAAGTCGTCGGCAGCACGGGTTTGCAAATAAAAGCCGATCCGGGTATTCCGATTGTTTATCTGGGTTTTGGCTTACTGATGGTGGGGGTGATGATGAGTTATGTTTCCCACTCGCAGATTTGGGCGCTGCAACAAGATGGAAGTCTTTACGTAGGAGGAAGAACCAATCGGGCGCAGGTGGCGTTTGAGCGAGAAATGATCGAGATTTTGGAGCAACTAAAGACACCTGCGATTGAAGAAGAAGTGGCAATCGGTTCTACTTTAGCCAAGGAAAGTTAATCTTTTTAGTTTGAGCAAGGAGGCGAGGGGAAATGGCAAGTACACAAAGCCTGCCGATGCTGTTAGAACAGTTTCTAAAACTACCAGAAACAAAGCCTGCTAGCGAATTTATTAACGGTCGCATCTACCAAAAACCCATGCCACAAGGTAAGCATTCTCGGCTCCAATTCAAGCTTTGCGATGCAGTCAATCAAGTGGCTGAATCACAAAAAATAGCGCTGGCTTTTCCAGAACTGCGCTGTACTTTCGGCGGGCGTTCAATAGTACCAGATGTGACCGTATTTTGTTGGGAACGAATTCCATTTGATGCGAATGGGGAAGTATCAAATTCATTTGAAATTCATCCAGATTGGACAATTGAAATTGTATCTCCAGAGCAAAATGCAACGAAAGTTATTAGAAATATTCTGCACTGCTTGAGGCACGGGACTAAATTGGGTTGGTTTATCGACCCAGAAGAAAGATTAGTTCTGGCGTTTCTTCCCGGAGAAGAACCTAGAGAGTTGAATCTAGAGCAAAGATTACCCGTTCCAGAATTTTTGGAATTGGCGCTGACTGTGAATCAAGTATTTGATTTGCTCAAACCGGGGTAAACGCAAAGAAACAAAGGGCGATCCGAAAAATCGTTGGTTTGTCAACTCGATCTCGACGGTCTTCACCTTTGTTTCTGGCAACGCGCTTGCGTCAGTCCTGAAGTCGATGCTTCACTGGTTAGTAGTGTTAGTAGTGATGACTAAAGTCGTTGATCGTAAAGCTTCAAGGACTAAAGTCCTTACTACAAACAAAC
>NZ_JBHFNP010000104.1:0-59033 GCF_041929235.1 Microseira sp. BLCC-F43 | reverse complement strand
TGTTTTTATTGCGGCGGCGTGGGGGGGCGCTTTTGGTGTCGCGCCCCCTTCTGGGGCGCCGCAACACAAATGGCGCCACAAGGGCTATATTTCACCTAGTTGCAAACCGCTATAACGGGTTTTAGCTTTAAGCTAGAAATTTATTTCTGGGCTTTTGGTTTAAATTCCAGTCGTAGGGTAAATAAACTATAGGGGTTGATGAGTTAATTGGAATATCGGTTTTAAGGTAAGTGCGGATATATTCGGGAATTGAAGGGGCGATTTGTAGAAAGTCTTGGCTATACCATTTGAAAATCTTGCTACAGTACAAGGTTCCGGTTTCTAAATTGTAACGGACTTTATCGGGATTATTAATAAAACGGCTGGCTTCTTCTTCTAATTGCTGATTTATCTGTGCTGGTTCGTAAGCGTTGTTACGCAATAAGGGACAACCTATGGAGGCACAAACAAGCGCAAAGTGTATGCGCGGTTCTCGGAATTCTCGGCGCAGGATGTTATGTTCTATTTGATTGAGGCTGTATCTTTTTCCGGCGAAGGAATGGGCAGGAAAAAGGAAGAACCACAAGAAAGCCAGCCAGTTTAGTATACCGAGTATTTTAGGCTGTATTGATTGAATCGGGTAGCGTTCTAAAATGGCGGAAATTGTGAAGGCGTTGTAGAGGTTTATCCACAATGCTAATTTTTCATCTGTATTCAGGTTAGGCAGATGAAGCTGTTTTTCTAAGTTTTTTATCCAGTGGTGAATTGCTTGGGGTTGCTCTTTTTTCCAGTTATAGTAGTCTACGCGACCTTGCGTGTCTACGTACTGGCGTAAAAGTGCATCCCAAGGGGCAAAGTTGAGCATGGATTAAACAAATAAGTCCAGGGGTAAATGTCCGTAGAGTCCGTTAATTGTTTCGTTTTCTGATGATTGGCAGGATACTAATACGCCGCGATACGGTCCTATGTAAGAATCTAGATATAATGACCCCCGCATTGAGTTGTATTTTATATAAACGGGACCAACAATTGAGGTGATGTCGGGTTGTTCGTCGGGAATTGGATAGCCTAAAGCTTTTAAATAAGTTTCCAAGGTTAAGAAACCTTCGGTTACGCTATTGGCGCAAATACCAAGATTTTGGGAATCTGATAAATTACTGAACAGCAAAAGCGCTTGGCGCAGTTGTTCTTTTTCTGCGGCTGAGTCTACTGTTTTTGTTTCGGTACAGCTAAATTCGCCTAAGATTTTTTGTGCTTGTGCTACGTCCATTACGAATGGCTAGATATTATTTGTTATGGTTATTGTACCATCCGGGGTTTTGATGTTTGTATGCGATCGCCTTGGCATATCGCTCTCCTCCAGCTGCGTTTAAAGCCTGCTACGCCAGGGTTTGTTTGTCACGCCCTACCCTTCCAGGGTAGGTGACCGATTGTCCAAAACAAACTTTTATTAATCGATTATTACGATATATATATTATTATGACATATTTGTAATTATAGCTGAAGCGGTTACGTCTACCCTGGGGAGGATCTAGAAAAACTTAAATCTGGAAAACAATGTACTTTGGGATACAAGACCAAGCCTGGAGCGGGGTTAGGTGACTGGGATTCCCTTGGCGGCGACCCAGGAGATTTGAGTAAATATGCTTGACTTTTAAGTCAAAAAATGCTTGTGTTTCTCCTTTTCCAATAATAGTAAAGCAATATGATTCCAAGAGAAAGTGTAACCCCAAAAACTGTTGATTTAACTAACTGCGATCGCGAACCAATTCACATTCCTGGTTCGATTCAGCCTCATGGTATACTTTTCGTTTTAAACGAACCTGAGTTAGAAATTTTACAAGTTAGTAGCAATACTTTTGATTTGCTTGGTATTCATCCTCAAGATTTGCTACAACAGCCGTTAAGCAACCTAGTCGATTCAACTACAATTGAGTCAATCCAAAGACGCCTTTCAGTTGAGTTTGAAAATACTAATCCTTTGGAAATATCGATCAATAATAAAACGTTTGATGTAATTATACATCGGTATGAGGGAGCGATAATTCTCGAATTAGATCCTACCCATTGGAAAAAAGATGCCGATTTTTTCAGGTTTTATCAATTGGTTAAACCCCCGATACAGCGGATACAAAATGCATCTAATTTGACTGAAATGTGTCAAATCATTGTTAATTATGTGCGAAAGATTACAGGATTTGATCGCGTGATGGTCTATCAGTTTGATGCTGAAGGGGCAGGTAGGGTGATAGCTGAAGATAAACCAGACGATCTGACTCCTTATCTGGGATTGCGCTACCCAGCTTCGGATATTCCTAAGCAAGCTAAGCAACTGTATACTTTAAATTATATCCGGTTGATTCCGGATGTTAATTATCAACCTGTAGCGCTAATTCCTCCCGATCATCCTGTAAGTAATCAACCCGTAGATTTGAGTTTTTCTATTTTAAGGAGCGTTTCGCCTCTGCACATCGAATACTTGAAAAATATGGGTGTTGGCGCTTCGATGTCCATATCGCTGATTAAAGACAAAAGATTGTGGGGATTGATTGCTTGCCATCATCAGACAGCTAAGTACGTCAATTATGAAATTCGGACTGCTTGCGAGTTTTTGGGGCAAGTGATGTCTTTAGAATTGGCAAATAAAGAAGAAAATGAAGATTTGGAACGCAAGATTAAAATCAAATCTATTCAAGCTAAATTTGTTGAAGCGATTCCTCAAGCAGAAAACTTTGTCGATGGTTTAGTTAAAGAACCATCTGACTTGTTAGACTTGGTTTTAGCTCAAGGTGCGGTTGTGTATGCTGGTAATGCTTGCACTGTGCTTGGTAAAACGCCGAAACAAGATGAAATTAGTGAGTTAATTACCTGGTTGTCAAATAAAATACCGGATAACCTTTTTTATACGGATTGTTTGCCGAAAGTTTACCCAGCAGCGGAGAGGTTTAAAGATGTTGCTAGTGGATTGCTGGCGCTGTCTATTTCTAAAACTCAAAAGTATTATATTTTGTGGTTTCGTCCGGAGGTGATTCAAACTGTAAACTGGGGTGGTAATCCTCACAAACCTGTGGAAGTAGAAGAGAATGGTGGTTTGGGTTTGTCGCCTCGTAAATCTTTTGATTTGTGGCAAGAAACGGTGCGGTTAATGTCTTTGCCTTGGAAAGAATATGAAATTGATGCTGCTTTAGAACTCAGAAGTGCGATTATTGGAATTGTACTGCGAAAGGCTGATGAACTGGCAAAAATTAATATTGAATTAGAACGCAGCAACAGCGAGTTGGATGCGTTTGCCTATATTGCTTCCCACGATTTGAAAGAACCGCTGCGTGGTATTCACAATTACTCTAGTTTTTTGCTGGAAGATTACGGTGATGTGCTGAAGGAAGACGGTGTATCGAAACTGCAAACTTTGATGCGCTTGACTCAGCGGATGGAAGATTTGATTGATTCGTTGCTGCATTTTTCCCGGTTGGGACGGGTGGAACTTGTGTTACAGAAAGTTGACATTAACTCAGTAGTAAAAAATGTTTTGGATGTCTTAAAAATAAGTAGGAAAGAAGATAATGTGAAAATTTATATTCCTCGTTATTTACCTATAGTGCGATGCGATCGCGTGCAAATTCAAGAGTTATTCACAAACTTGATCGGCAACGCCATCAAGTACAACGATAATTCAGAAAAGTGGGTGGAAATTGGCTATTTAGATATCTCGTCTCCAGAAAGTGTCGTTTTCTATATCAAAGATAACGGTATTGGGATTCGCGAAAAACATAAAGAAGCCATTTTTCGCATTTTTAAGCGCCTTCATACTGCTAACAAATATGGCGGCGGTACGGGTGCTGGGTTAACCATCGCTAAGAAAATTGTCGAACGCCACGGTGGTAAGATTTGGGTCGAATCAATTTATGGAGAAGGCAGCACTTTCTATTTTACTTTGCCAAGTTAAAGGTACATTAGATATGGCAAATAAGCAAGCTCAACCGTACCAGGTTAAAGGTGGGGAGGAAATGGCAACTAACCAGTCTCAACCGTTACTACTCGTGGAAGACAGCGATGAAGATTTTGAAGCGTTTGGACGGATAATGCGAAAATCGGCTGTTACACACCCGATTTATCGGTGTAGCGATGGTGATGAAGCTTTAGATTTTCTTTATAAGACGGGTGAGTACGCTAACTTTACTCAAACACCCCGTCCAGCTATTATCGTGCTAGACCTTAATTTACC
This sequence comes from Microseira sp. BLCC-F43, assembly GCF_041929235.1. Classification (NCBI taxonomy): domain Bacteria; kingdom Bacillati; phylum Cyanobacteriota; class Cyanophyceae; order Aerosakkonematales; family Aerosakkonemataceae; genus Microseira; species Microseira sp. BLCC-F43. Next base: position 54,828 of record NZ_JBHFNP010000104.1, on the reverse strand, counting down.
GGGAACAGATGGACGAGAAGTGTTGGCTCAAATTAAACAAGATGAAGATCTAAAAACTATTCCGGTTGTAGTGTTTACGACATCTTCTAACCCGAAAGATATCGATATCTGTTATCGATATGGGGTTAATGGCTATATTATCAAGCCAATTGATGTGACAAAATTAACAAGAAATATCCAAATTTTAATAGATTACTGGTTTGAAGCTGTTGTTTTGCCTGAGAGGGATAGGAGGTAGCGATGAGAAAACAACGACAAACAATTTTAATCGTTGATGATTGCGAGGAAGATAGAGAAGTTTATCGGCGCTATTTGGGTCAAGATTCTAAATACAGTTATAAAATTTTTGAGGAAGAAGATGGGGAAAATGGGCTGCTATTGTGCAATAAAATCCAGCCGGATGTTATTTTGCTGGATTATTTGTTGCCGGATATGGATGGATTGGAGTTTTTAGGCGAGTTAAAAATTCAGACGGGTAAAACTAACCTGCCTGCGATTATGCTAACGGGACAGGGGAACGAAGCGATCGCCGTCGCCGCAATCAAAAATGGGGCGCAAGATTACCTCGTCAAAGGTAGGACGACTCCCGATTCTCTGCGTCTAGCTATCCACAACGCTATCGAACGAGGGAAGCTGCAACGAAAACTAGAAGCTAGCGAAGAACGATTTCGCACTTCGGTGGAAAATATGCTCGATTGTTTTGGCATCTACAAATGCCTGCGGGATGAATCGGGTAAGATTGTAGATTTTATCGTCGAGTACGTTAACAATGCAGCTTGCAAAAATAACTGCATGAGTGCAGAAGAACAGATTGGCAAAAAACTTGGCGAAATTCTGCCAGCACATCGAGAAACGGGGCTATTTGAAGAGTACTGCCAGGTAGTAGAAACTGGCGAACCTTTGTATAAAGAAGCGGTGATTTATTCAGATAATTATGGCAAGCAGTATCTGACTAGAGCTTTCGATATCAGCGTCTCTAAATTAGGGGATGGATTAGTTGCTACCTGGCGCGATATTAGCGAGCGCAAGCGCTCTTCAGAGCGCTTGCGCTTATTAGAATGTGTTGTTGTCAATGCAAAAGATGCCGTAATTGTGACGGAAATAACGCCGCTTGATGAACCTGGACCGCGCATTATATACGTCAACGAAGCGTTTACAAAAATGACGGGCTACAGTTTAGAGGAAATTGTCGGCAAGTCGCCGCGTTTTCTCCAAGGACCCAAAACCAACCAAGCAATTTTAAATCAAATTCGCGCCGCAATCGTAGCGAAAGAAACCATCCAGGTTGAATTGATTAACTACCGCAAAGATGGCTCAGAATTATGGGTGGAAATGAGCATTACACCCGTGCCTGACTCATTGGGAAATTACACTCACTTTGTATCTATTCAACGGGATATTACCGAGCGCAAGCGAACAGAAGAGGCATTGCGGCAAAGTCGAGAATTCATTCAACAAATTGCCGACACAATTCCAGGGATTTTGTACGTTTATGACTTAATTGAACGGCGAAATGTCTACGGGAATCGTCAAATGGCTGAAGTTGTTGGCTACACGCCAGAACAAATTCAGGCAATGGGATCGGGGTTGATTACCCAATTGTTTCACCCGGAGGATGTGGCGAGAATTCCCGTTTTCCAGGAAGGATTTAACTTGGTTACTGACGATGAAATTATTGAGTGCGAGTACCGGGTGCGACACGCGAATGGGGAATGGCGCTGGTTCTATGGTCGCGATGTTGTGTTCAGCAGAACTGTTGATGGTTTACCTCACGAGGTTCTTGGTATAGCTCAGGATATTACTGCGCGCAAACAAGCTGAGGCAAATCTGCAACAGCGAATTGAGCAAGAGCGACTGGTGATGGAAATTGCTCAGCAGATTCGGCGCAGTCTTAATTTAGATGAAATTCTGCAAGCAACTGTGACCGAAGTGCGGCGTTTGCTCGAATGCGATCGCGCGCTGATTTTCCAGCTAGAACCAAACGGCAACGGCACGATAATTAAAGAATCTGTCGGGTCTGACTTCACGGCGCTTTTATCGACTAATATCTACGATCCTTGCTTGAGCGAAAACTATATTGAACCTTTTCGCCAAGGTTTGGTGACTGCGAAAACGGATATTTACACTGCCGAAATCAAACCCTGTCACGTTGAGTTATTAACTCAATTACAGGTTAGAGCTAATCTGGTCGTGCCAATTCTGCAAGGGGAAAACTTGTGGGGGTTGCTAATTGCCCATCAATGTGCCGCAACGCGAGAGTGGCAGAGTTTAGAAATCGATTTGCTCAAACAATTGGCAACTCAGGTAGGCATTGCCATCCAGCAAGCAGAACTTTACCAGCAGCTAGAAATCGAATTGAGTGAGAGGGTATCAGCAGAAGCAGAAATTAACCGCCTGAATCGGGAATTAGAGTGTCGCGTCAACGAACTGCAAACTTTGCTCGACTTGCTTCCGGTAGGAATTGCGATCGCAGACGATCCAAACTGCAAGGTTATCCGCGTCAATCCCTTCTTGCAAAAGTTGTTAACTTTAGCGCCAGATACCAACGCTTCTAAAACAGGATCGGATGCAGACATCTTGCCTTACAAAGTTCTGATTGACGGTAAAGAAATTCCTGGGGAAGAATTGCCGATGCAAGTTTGTGGTGCAACGGGTGTGGAAATTCCCATGACGGAAATGCAGGTTGTGCGCGATGATGGGGCAAAATTTGATTTGCTGGGACACACCAAACCGCTATTTGACGAAGAGGGGAAAGTGCGGGGTTGTGTCGGCGCGTACATCGATATAAGCGATCGCAAGCGAGTCCAGGCAGAACGGGATAAACTGCTGGAATTGGAGCAAAAAACACGCGCCGAAGCTGAAGCTGCGAATCGTGCTAAAGATGATTTTGTGGCAATGGTATCCCACGATTTGCGCGCGCCGCTAAATTCAATTTTGGGCTGGGCGCAACTTTTACGCAAGGGGAAAATGGACGATGAAGCAAAAGAAAAGGCGTTAGAAACCATCGAACGCAATGCCAAATCCCAAGCAAAATTGCTGGAAGATTTGCTCGATGTTTCTCGCATGATTCAGGGTAAACTGGAAATTTATCCCCAGCCGATAGAACTCGTTCCGATAATTCAAAATGCCATCGATACTGCCTATATAACAGCCAATGAAAAGGGGATTTGCTTAATATCTGCCCTCGATGCTTCCATCGGCAAGATTTCATGCGATCCAAACCGCTTGCAGCAAGTTCTGGGTAACTTGCTCTCCAACGCGATTAAGTTTACCCCGGAAGGCGGAGAAATCGATGTTTGGTTAGAGCAGGTTGAAGGTTATGCTCAGATCGTTGTCAGGGATACAGGGCAAGGTATCAATCCGGAGTTTTTACCCCATGTTTTCGATCGCTTCCGTCAGTCTTCTAGCGGTAGTAAAAAAGGGGGGTTGGGATTGGGACTTGCGATCGCTCGCCATCTAATAGAATTGCACGGCGGGACTATCGCAGCATACAGCGAAGGAATTGGGCAGGGCGCAACGTTTATTATTAAGTTGCCCCTGGGAATCCAGGGTAGGGGCACGGCATCAACTATACTTTGACTTGTGAAAGTCGATCGATGCCGTGTCCCTACTGGTGAAACATATCGCTCGGGACACGGCATCAATTAGACTTTGGCTTGTGAAACAGATTGATCGATGCCGTGTCCCTACTGGTGAAACATATCGCTCGGGACACGGCATCAATTAGACTTTGGCTTGTGAAACAGATTGATCGATGCCGTGTCCCTACTGGTGAAACTGGTGAAACAGATTGATCGATGCCGTGTCCCTGGTGGTGAAATATCTCGATCGATCGGGACACGGCATCAATTAGACTTTGGCTTGTGAAACAGATTGATCGATGCCGTGTCCCTACTGGTGAAACACATCGATCGATGCCTTGTCCCTGCTGGTGAAACAGATTGATCGATGCCTTGTCCCTGCTGGTGAAACAGATTGATCGATGCCTTGTCCCTGCTGGTGAAACTGATCGATCGATGCCTTGTCCCTGCTGGTGAAACTGATCGATCGATGCCTTGTCCCTGCTGGTGAAACAGATTGATCGATGCCTTGTCCCTGCTGTAATATGATGTCGGGCAAATCGCCCTGAATAAAAACTCTCCGCGTCTCCCCTTCCCCGCTTCCCCGCGTCAGTCCTAACCAAGGGTATTCAAGCGGACATGATATATTCAAGGTTTTGGTGCGATTCCCTTTGCTTCGAGACAGCGCTTAAACTCGACTTCAGCGACGGTTGGTGCGGGGTTGTCCGATACTTTTAATGTGCTGGGAAGCGTTGTTGAACCGGATCTATCTAATGGTTTATCTAAGTGGGCGGTAGTATCTTTATTGCCATTGGTTAAATATTTACTGCAATCGTCAACTGACTCGATGCGCTGTTTAGCGGCTTTAGCAATGCTGGAATCCTTCGCGGTTGGGTTAACCGTGGTATCTTTGGAAACGTAAGAACCTGCTGTAGCTGAGAAAGCAGGGAAACCCAATAGCCAGATTGTACCGACTAATAGAGCGATCGCAACGGTACGAATCATTCGTTGAAAGTTTCTGTTGAGGTTCATTCTGCTTAAGTTCCTCCTGTTTGATCGGTTGTCTGGTCACTGCTGATATCTTAGTGAAGGCTAAGCGATCGCAAATATTCCTTGAGGAGGAACATGGGTCGGAGATGGGCGATTTGCTTGAGTAAAAGTACTTAGTAAGGAGAGCGATCGCCCGCAAAGAAACCGGGTTTCTAAAAGAAACCCGGTTTCTGGGTATAAGTTAAAAGTTTTTGTAGGGTAAATACAACCTTAAAGTAGGGTTTTCTGACTGGTTGTTCACCGATGAGGGTAGGCAAAATTGAATTAATAGAACTTTGGGATGGCGAACAATGAACGCACAAACCGGACGATTTGAAGAACCAGTAACAACCGTCGTTGTAGACACGACAACCGTTCAATCCGAAATTCCCGCAGAAGAAAAAGTGCGGGTAGAAGAATTTAAAGTTAACCGAGATACATTAGTTACCTTCATCAAAAATCTGATTCGTAAAGGTAACATTCGTCGCATCGCGATTCTAAACAAACAAGGCGAAAGACTGATTGAAATTCCTCTCCCCGTAGCAGTTGTAGGTTTAGGTGCAAGTGCAGTGGTGTTTCCAGTAGCAGCAGTAGTAGCAACGATTGCGGTTTTGGTCACCAATCCTACCGTAGTCATTGAACGACAAGAATAACAACCCGTTAGCGCGAACAAATAGAACGGTAATTTTGCAGTAGGGACATGGCGCAATATTATGTGTGCCGTGTCCCTACTTTTTCGCTAATGGCTAATGGCTAATGGCTAATGGTTAATGGTTAATGGTTAATGGCTAATGGCTAATGGCAGGAAAAGTGGTATATTAGTAAGCTACAGTAACTCTCGCAATTAGCAATTAGCAATTAGCAATTAGCAAATCCAGGGTTGAATTTCATGTCACAGTCTATTGAAACTAAAAAAAAGGGTAAATCGCTTCCCCCAAAGGCGATTATCACCTTGGGAAAATTTATCTGGACAACGCTTTGGCAGATAATGATGTCGCAAATGGCACCCCGCAATCAAGCAGGGGAGTACATTCGCCCGAATAGCTTTTTTCGCAAATCGATCTCAAAAGACGCTTCAAACCCCTACCAACCAGCCCCAGGACGCTATAAACTTTACGTGGGAATGGGTTGTCCTTGGGCGCATCGCACGCTGGTTGTGCGGGCGTTAAAAGGACTTTCTGATGTTATATCTGTGTCTATTGTTTCACCTTCCCCTGAAGAAGGCGGGTGGGTACTCAATCAAGAAGAAGAAGGTTGTCGCAGTTTAGCTCAACTTTACCAACTCGCAGAACCCGGTTACACTGGACGCTCTACAGTGCCGGTATTATGGGATAACCAGACAAAGACGATTGTGAATAATGAAAGTTCAGAAATTATTGTCATCCTGAACGAACAATTTAACGAATTCGCCCTGCATCCTGAGTTGGATCTCTATCCAGAACAACTGAGGGAAAAAATTGAGTATTGGAACGAAAAGATTTATCACTCGGTTAATAACGGCGTGTATCGCTGCGGCTTTGCCCAAACGCAAGCAGCGTATAATAAAGCCTGCGAAGAACTGTTTGCAACTTTAGATGAAATTGAAGCAGCACTAGAAACAAATCGATATCTTTGTGGGGAGAAGGTGACGCTGGCAGATGTGCGTTTGTTTACGACTTTGTTTCGCTTTGATATTGTTTACTACGGATTATTTAAGTGCAACCGTAAGCGAATTCAGGATTATCAGAATTTGGGAGCTTATTTGCGGGATTTGTATCAGCTTCCCGGCGTTGCCGATACTTGCGATTTAGACAGCATCAAGCGGGATTACTATGGGAATTTGTTTCCATTGAATCCAGGTGGGATAATTCCTTCTGGTCCCGATATAACAAACCTTTTAGAACCGCACAATCGCGAAACTGTTGGTCAAAACAAGTAGGGGCACGGCAACCGATTTAAGTATTGTTTGAGGTTGGGGAAATGTCTTGCTCAATCTTTGTCCAATCTGGTTGGGATTGAGTGCGGTTGGTCGCGCAGTTTCTGCCTGACTGGTATAGTTCATCTATTAGCGATCGCAGTTTTACCCCATGTCGGAGTCTGGCAGTTTTTGACCACCGGCGCGGTGATGGCGTGCAGTGGGATATGCGATCGCCAATTGAATATAGTTTGTTAACAGTTGAACAGCAACAGTTTAACCAACAACAGCAGCAACTGCGCCAGATGGCTTTGGGAGGAAAATTGTAGGGGTAAGGCATCATTATCAACGATCCTGGTAGGGGCACGGCATCAATAGACTTTGCATTTTACGAGAAGGATTTCTGCCGCCGTGCCCCTACAACCAACATTGATTGCCCACTTCTCTAAAAAGGCGAGGATCTTTGTACTTTTATCCAAAACATTAAGCAGTTTTGCTAGAATCAGAGCTGTTGACCATCAGCAATTAGCTAAGAGAGAAAACTATGATATCTCCTGGCAAAGTTTCTCCTCCTTTAACAATTCCTCCTTTAGAAAACGGCGACAGACTCACCCGCGCTGAATTTGAGCGTCGCTATCAGGCAATGCCCCATCTGAAAAAAGCTGAATTAATTGAAGGAATTGTTTATATGGCATCTCCTGTACGAGCAAAAAGTCACGGCAAACCCCATACTCACATTATGACTTGGCTAGGTACTTATGAATCGGCTACGCCAGGAGTGGAAGCGTTGGATAATGCTACTGTCTTACTTGACACCGATAACGAACCGCAACCGGATGGATTGTTAAGGATTGAAACAGGCGGACAGTCGAGCATTACTGAAGATGATTATGTGGAAGGTGCGCCGGAATTAATTGTAGAAATTGCTGCTTCTAGTGCTTCCTACGATTTGCATGAAAAACTCAAAGCTTATCGTCGGAATGGTGTGCAAGAATATTTAGTCTGGCGAGTTTACAATCGCGAGTTTGATTGGTTTAGGTTAAATGCCGGGGAATATATAAAAGTTGAACCGAATTCAGATGGGGTAATTTGTTCTCAATTTTTTCCATGATTGTGGTTGGATAAAGCTGCTTTATTGGCGGGAGATTTGGCTAAAGTATTAGCGGTGTTGCAGTTGGGATTAGCAACGCCAGAACATCAGGTTTTTGGGGAGAATTTATCAAAGTTAATTGCTGAGTAATAATATAAATTGCAGGAACGAGTTATGATAGGCGTTACCGATTTAAAAAATCTTTACGAGTTAGATGATTCTCAATGGCTAGAAGAAACAGTTAAGTTGCTGAAAAATAAACAATTTCAAGCTCTGGACTTAGAGAATTTAATTGAGGAGTTAGAGGATTTGGGCAAAGAAAAGAAAAACGCTGTAGCCAGCCTTTTAGAACAGGTTATCCGTCATTTATTATTACTTCAATATTGGACAAGTGAGTCTGAATATAATGCGGTTCACTGGCAAGAAGAAATATATAATTTCAGAATTAAATTGAAACGGAAACTTACTGCCAATCTTCGCAATTATTTAGAGTCATAATTGCAGTCTCTATATCAAGATGCGTTAGGATTTGTGAAAATAAAGACTCAAAATTACGTCAGTTTTACTTTTGAATGTCCTTACTCCCTTGAGCAATTACTTGATATTGAATGGTTGCCCGATTAAAGGCTTTAGGACTTACGATCGACATCAAATATGGTGGTGCCGTACTCCGATCTCTACGCACCCTACAGATAGCTAATGTTGAGTTAAAGGAACCGTATAAATTGCTACTACCGAATCGAGAAAATGCTTTTATTCAACCTGCAAAGCTAACGGGTTATTTGCTTTCAGAAACCCACTCTGTAGGCAAGTCAAAAGCTAAGTTTTTCCGAGAATTCGGTTTCAATGAGGAGAATGTCGAGATTTTAGAACAGGAGTTATTAAGAGTTGCTCGGTTTCAGGAAATTAATGAAACAATTACGACGACCCATGGCACTAAGTATACAATAGTAGGGACAATTAATACGCCAAGCGGTAAAGCAGTTAACGTTATCACAGTATGGATTATTGATGCAAATCAAGAAACCCCTCGGTTTGTTACCGCTGGACCATTTTTAGAAAGTAAGGGAGAGAAAGCGGATATTCAATTAGAACGCGAAATAATTAGAGGGCAACTTTTAGCACTTCTTGATGTCTTGCCTGTCGATTTATTGACACAAATGCGAGACTTCGCTGAGTTTTTACAACAAAAATATAAAACTAAAGAGAGTTAGGATTTACTAAAAAATTGATTTTAAGGTGCGAGTTACGATGGGCGTTACCGATTTAAAATATCTCGAGGAAATTGATTTGCTAGCGATCGCATCCTCCCACAATGCGACCGCTCCCAATCTGCTGCGACGGTAGCAGATCGAGGTTAAATATAACCATGAATTATCCCGCGAGGAATCGGACAGTTAATGAGCAGTGTGGGGAAAAAGCTGAAACAACGACGCGAATCGCTTTCTTTGACGCAGCAGCAAGTCGCCGATCAGTTGGGTGTTACTGTAACGACTGTGAAAAATTGGGAAGCTGGCAGACATATTCCGAAACTCTATTTCGAGCAAACGAAAGCGTTGTGTGACCTGCTGAAGCTTTCCTTAGATGAACTGGTAGATTAATTAACGTTCATTAGGCAATAGCGTTTGTCGCTATTGTCCTATCGTGTAACCCAAGGGAGGCGATCGCAAATTTTTCTCTTGGATACACTACTCTCCCGCAGCATTTAAAACATCAGCATATAGTTGATTGCTGACTCGGAAACCAGCTTGGGCAATTAAATCATCCATCACAGGTTTAACCGATGAAATCAATCTTCTGCGTTTAGCAACTAAGAGAATTCCTAACACTCCAACGGTATTGATTCCAAATCTAGATGCTGCTATTCTGCCCTGACGATCGTCTATCAGAAGTCGATTGGCTGATAGCTCTATAGCGAGTGCAATCGCTTCAGATTCACCCGGATCGATTTCTGTTTCGAGTTGCGTTACCAGGGTACGATTGATTACCTGTTGAGTTTGAATCCAAGATAGGGTTTGGATTTCAATAGTACCGGGGACTGTATAACCCAAGCTTGCCATCTCATCGTAAACTGCTTGAGGAATGATAATGTTGCCATACAGTTGTTGCAATAGGTCTAATTGTCCGACTGCTGCTAAGTTGGTTATGGGTGAAGTATTGCTGACAATAGTCACAAATCGCCCAGCCTTTTTAGGGTTTCGAGATCGTTTTGGAAATCTTCAACATCATAATTGATGCAGATACCGCGACTGGCAAGCTCTTTTTGGAATTCGATTAAGTTCATTCCGGCGAGGCGACGGGCTGTGCCTGTGCTAATTTTGGATTTTTGGTACAGTAAAATAGCAATTTCTAGCTTTAATTCGGCTTCTGACATCTTTGCGGCTGTTAGAATCTCATCGGGAATGACAACGCTCATGGTGTTTTCTGTTTAATAGCCTGAATTCTACTGCATCGATCGTAACCAGAGATCTGGGAAAATATTCTTTGGTGAAGAGGGAGCGATCGCTTTATAGCACTGACTTTAGCTCTTGCGATCGCTCAAACTTGATATAAAACCAAATCCGCTTTGATCGCCCCTTTTATGCCGAACGACGCGCATTCGCGGCTACACAAACAAAGCCCGCCTTCGCGGGCTATAAAATCAAGGGGGTTTAGAACCCGGATTTGGTATAAAATCCACCTATTCCGCCCGTTTTCTCCTTTCTAATAGATTCTTGGCGAATTTCCTCACCTGCTCATCTGGATCGTTGTCTGCGCGATCGCGTAACAAGTCTAGCATTTGGGGATGGTCGCGATCGTAGGGGCACGGCAGCAATAGGCAAGGCGCTCAACGACAAGCTTTTCTGCCGCCGTGCCCCAAAAGCCAATGTTGATCGTTTAAATGCTTTTGGAAACGATATGATATCAACGATCTTGGTAGGGGCACGGCATGAATAGTCTTTGCGCGAAACTCGAAGGTTTTCTGGTGCCGTGCCCCTACAATCAATGTTGATCTTTTAGATGCTATTGGAAAGGATATGATACCCTCCTATTGGGCCCGTTTTCTCCTTTCTAATAGATCCTTGGCGAAATTCCTCACCTGCTTATCTGGATCGTTGTCTGCGCGATCGCGTAACAAGTCCAGGGTTTGGGGATGGTCGTAATAGTATCTGACAATTGCCTCCAGAGCGGTTTGTCGGGGATGGAATCGAAACCAATAATCACCTGTAGGATCGTTAACACCAAAACGATTGTTAACAGCTGTAAAAGGATCGTTAACAGAGCGATCGCACAACAACTCAAACATCCCAGGCGTATCTTTCCAACCACGAGCGAGTAGTAGTATCGCAAGACCGCGCACCAAGCCATCCACATCGCTTTGCGCCCGGTCTTTCAGCAGAATCAAGGTATCTGAGTCATCTTTCCAACCACGGGCGAGTTCTTGCACCGCCGCATCGCGCACACCGTAATACTCATCGTTTTGCACCCGGTCTTTCAGCAGAATTAAGGTATCTGAGTCATCTTTCCAACCACGGGCGAGTTCTTGCACCGCCGCACGGCGCACAAAGTCATCCGCATCGTTTTGCGCCCAGTCTTTGAGCAGAATTAAGGTATCCGGGTCATCTTTCCAGTTCTGCGCGATCGCTCGCACGGCGCACCCTGGTACACAAGACTCTAAACCGAATTGAAGACAGGATTTTAGCCAGGGCAGGGTTTCTGGATCATCTTGCCAGTTAGTCGCGATCGCCATCACTATTGCATCAGCCGCTTCTTCATTAAATCTGTCAGGATATTGCACTTCAACTTCTTTTTTCAACACTTGTAGCAGTCGAGTCGCAATGGGAGCGATTTCCCTTCTATTCCTCACTTCTGCCAAACAATTCGCTGCTAGTAAAAGATTGCTAATCCCTTCCTTTTTCAGATATCCAAACTCATCCATAAACTCTTGCAGATCAATTTTTTGCTGCAACAGATACTCAATAATATCCCCAACGAACTTGGCATCAATCATCCCGCAAATCAACAGCAACACTTCATGCCAAGATTCATCCTGCCAGTGCTTGCCAAAAACATCATCGATTAACTTCTCCAGTGTCAGCGTCTGCGTCTCTTTAAACTGCCAGACAAACTCCCAGGCACAGAAATATTCCAGAAACGTGCGATGGACAAAGGCATAACTATTCCCACCCAGATAGCACAAAATAAAATTGCGGATTCGCAATTGCTTGATCGTCAAGCGGGCGATATCTCTTGCTTGCGGCACCTCTTTAATCGTTTTCAAATAGTTGGTCAGGATATCTTCTAACTGCGTCTCGCGAATCAAATTCCCAGCCAAACCCTTTTCTTTCCCTTGCATTTGATAGGCAACTTGGCGCAACATTGCCTGTTTGTCTTTCAAATCGATGACGACGGGAAATTTTTTTAATTCCGCGTCTTCTAAAACCTTGGCTTCCACATCCCACTGGTGCAATAATAACCCCGATGCCTTTTCGTAGAGGGTAGCCCGATCTCTAGGAAGTTCCTGACTGCGGTTGAGAATTGCCATCATCGTCAGCAGCAAGGGGTTTCCTGCTAGTTCTTGAATCGCTTTAGAATTGGTAATTCCTTTTCGCAGTCGCTCCTGTTTTCTGACTTTATCTTCTCCTTCTGGGAACGTTTGATCGTGCCAGCGTTGGATAAAGTCTTCAATTTGTTCTGATGACAAATCTTGCAGCATAAAGTGGCGAAACTCCGCATCTCGCAGCCGTTGCGCCTTGTAACCCAGCCAGCGAGATGTGGCGATCGCCTGCACTTTCGGATACTTATTCGTAAAGCTGTGAATATCGGTAACCACGACTTCCCGCAGTGCCGGCTCGAATACTTCATCCAACCCATCAAACATCGCGATCGCGTGTCCCCGTTTTAACCATTCTTCCAATTGATGTTGGTTCAATCGCTCCAAAATATCGCCTGAATGTAAAAATCCCAGAATGTCATTGCATTTCCCGCTATGGCGATTTTGGGCATAAATGCGTAACTCAATTAACAGGGGAATTGGGTAAACCGGCAAATCTTTTACAGGTCTTTCTGCCCATTTCAAAGCAATATATTGCAGCAGAGTTGATTTTCCCGCCCCCGGATCGCCTAAAATTACTGTATACTGAGACAATGCGCGATTTTGCGGCTCAGAAGAACCTGGATCGCCTACGATTTCAAACACCGAACGAATTGGCTGATCTACGTAAGCTTTGCGGTAACGTTCCACCTCAGCTTCGGCAATTTCTGCATCTAATTGATTTTGCGATCGCATTTCCCGCAACAGTTCTTTAGGGATCTCATAAACCTGGGGTAAAAATTCCTGGCACTCCCGCGCATTTTGCGGCACGAAGACATTCCACAGCTTTAGCTCATTGTAGGCGTATGCGATATGCCTCCGGCACGCTACGCGAACGCATCCATCGATTCCAATCGCAGATTACCATACTGTTCCCGCAGCGCTTCCCGATAGCGCCGCCAATCAAATTCGGTTGGAATACCAGCCATTTCTTTCAACTGTTCCGCAGCAGCTTCTTGCGCATGCGCCGCAAAAATTGCTTGCAGTTTATCGTCATCTTTAATAATATTTTTCACCCGTTTCAGATAGCGCTTGCTAATCTGCCCCCAATCAAACTCCTCCGGCAAAAAAGGCAAATTCATCTCGCGCCAAGTGCGCGCCATAATTTGAATATCCAGTCCCTGAGAATCGCTATTAAAAGCACTCCCCAACGTCGCGGCAATTTTTTCTTGATTGACAAAATCTTTCAACGGTTTAACGTACTGTTTAATCATAATTTCATCATAATCAGCCCGTTCTAATTCCTGCTGTACTAATAGCAAAAATTGAGTCAACGCCTTACCATAAGCTTCTTTCAGCGGGTCTTTTTCCGGCAAGTGAATCACTTTTTTCAGGCAGTCTTTAAAGAAATCCTTCGCATAATCCTTCGCCGATTCCTTCGCCAAGTCTTCTAAGATCGGTTTAAATACCAACCCCGCTGCTTGCGCCACGCCCCAAACAACCAGCCATTCCGACATAAGGTAATATCCGCCAGCAAAATTTATCTCTTCTCAGATCTTGCACCACGGGAGGTAGAACCTCCCGGATTTCGTTCCCAGGTTGAACCTGGGAACGAGAAACGAGAATCTGTGGGCTGTTGCCTCTTGGTGCAAGATCGGGACTTACGCAAAGAAACCGGGTTTCTAGGCTCGTCGTGCGGCAGATTGCAAGTGAGTGAGGTACAGTACAGCCTTTTGGCTTCGTTTGTGTAGCGGCACCCTTAAGGGTGCCCGCACACAGCTGTTGGTGTACCTCAGGCGGGTGCAAACCGCTATAACATTGAAGAAGACATGGCTAAAAAGTCTATCTTTGGATAGATGAGGTGCAAATGGTGATATGCTCTTAAAACAGCACTCTGGGCTGGAGAGCGATCGCCACCTCTACCCGGTGCTGCGTCATCGTTCCGCCCGGTATCCAGATGAAAAATGTAAATGTAATGTGGGAAGTCAAACACTGCGAGAAATGCAGCTGTTTTTCGGTGATGAGCGTAGATCGATTTTGGGAATGTTTGAAGTGTCGAGAGTTACCCGTGGATACTGATGACCAATCTGGGGAAAGGAAATGCGTTTATTGTCGTAAACCTCTCATCCTGCTGATGGAAGCTTGTTTGGACTGCGGTAATCAACCTCGTTACGAGGATAGAAAAATTCATGGGCGGCGGTTATATTAAAATCTGTTAAGGATTTTGCGTAGAATTAAACCATCATTCGATGCAGCGATCGCTTAAACGTTTTTTTCCTATCCTGGCTGTGATATCGTTCGTAACGGTATTGCTGGCTTCCAGCTTCACCCCAGCGCGCGCCCAGTTACCCACACCGGAAATACCCCGCCAGGAAATTCGGGGTGTTTGGATTACCAGCAACGATCTTGACATTCTCAAAGATCGTGCCAAAGTCCAGGATGCTACCAGTCAACTGCGACGCCTGAATTTCAACACCCTCTATCCTGTAGTGTGGAATTCTGGCTATGTCATGTATCCCAGTCCCGTCGCACAAAGGAACGGTATCCAACCCTTTGTTTACAAAGGTTCAGATGGACACGATATTTTAGCGGACTTAATTGTCCAATCCCATCGCCAAAACTTACTGGTAATTCCCTGGTTTGAGTTTGGTTTTATGGCACCTCCAACCTCGGAATTGGCATTAAATCATCCAGATTGGTTGACGCAAAAGCAAGATGGTAGCCAAACATCAATTAGCGCGGCGGGAGAGGTTAGTTGGCTCAATCCTTTCCATCCCGAAGTGCAGCAATTTATAACCGATCTCGTGTTGGAAGTCGTCACTAAATACGATGTGGATGGCATTCAATTTGACGATCACATGAGCTTGCCCCGCGAATTTGGCTACGATCGGTACACGGTTGCATTGTACGCAAGGGAAACGAGTAACAATCCCCCAACCGATCCCGACGATCCAGCATGGATGCAATGGCGATCCGAGAAAATCACCGCGTTTATGTTACAACTCAACCAAGCAGTAAAAGCGCAAAAACCCAAAGCAATTTTCTCGGTTTCGCCCAACTATTACGACTTTGCTTATAAGTTGCACTTGCAAGATTGGCTAACCTGGGTACGAATGAATATCGTAGACGAGCTAATTGTGCAAGTTTATCGTCACGAACTGAACTCGTTTACTGCAAAGATTGAACTTCCAGAAATTCAAGAAAGCCAACAAAGGATTCCAACTGGAATTGGAATTATGGCAGGGTTGCGAAATCGTCCCGTTTCGATGCCACAAATTCAGTCCCAAGTACAAGCTGCTCAAGAGCGTGGTTTAGGCGTGACTTTCTTTTATTACGAAAGCCTTTGGGAGCGTGCCCCAGAACCAGTTGCAGAGCGACAAGCTGTATTTCAAAATCTGTTCAAAACTCCCGCACTTCGCGCCAGAATAGAATCATAAATCAAGTTGGTAATTGGTAATGGGTAATGGGTAATTGGTAATTGCTAATGGTTAATTGCTAATATAAGATTTTTACTGACATTAGCCATTAGCCATTAGCCATTAGCAAAATTAGGTGCGTAGACGATGGAAACGGCGAAGAAAATTCTGGCGATTGGGGGTGGAATTGGTGGCGCTGCAACTGCACTAGCACTTCATCGCGTCGGATTTAAACCGATTGTTTATGAGCGCAGCGAAACTTTGAGGGAAGTCGGTGCTGGAGTCGCGCTTTGGGCGAATGCCACTCGTGTTTTGCAAGAGTTAGGTGTTTTAGAAGATGTGTTGCGCGCCAGCGATCCGATTACGAACTATCAGTTCTTTTCCCATAGGGGCAAACAATTGATCGACCTCCGCGTCGATGGTTTTGAAGTGCCAGCGGTAGCTATCCATCGGGCTGATTTGCAGGCGTTGCTTTGGCAAAAAATCCCCTTGGAACAGCGTATTTTAGGTCAAGAGTTTGAGCGATTTGAGCAAGTTGGAGACAAAGTTATTGCTCATTTTTATGGTGGTTTAGCAGCGGAAGGAGATGGATTGATTGGGTGTGATGGGTTGCGATCGCGCGTGCGATCGCAACTGTTTGGTGAAGCGCCACCAATTTATCGCGGCATGACTTCATATCGAGGAATAACAAATTACATACCTGACACCTACAAACCTGGATATATCTGCGAATTTCTCGGTGCAGGAAAAGCCTTCGGATTTGTGACAATTGGCAAAGGCAGAATGTATTGGTATGTCGCTTCTAAAGCATCAGAAGGACAACCCGACGCACCCATCGGTCGTAAGGGAGAACTTCAAGAAATGTTTCAAAATTGGCCTTCACCTATTCCGGAACTGATTGCGGAAACTGATGAAGCTAATATTATCAAAACCGATCTCTATGACCGCGTACCGCTGCAAAAATGGAGCTTTTCAAATATTACGTTACTTGGTGATGCCGCACACCCAACTCTGCCAACAATGGGACAAGGAGCTTGCATGGCAATTGAAGATGCCCTTGTCGTCACCAAATGTTTGCTCGAACATTCAGATCCGGCAACAGCTTTCCTTCAGTATGAATCGCTGCGATTGATTCGCACCAAAAAGATTGTCGAACAATCCTTGCTAATTGGTAAAGTTGCTAAAATAGAGAATCCCGTTGTTGCGGCACTGCGAAATACATTGATGAAGTTGCTATCAAAACAGTTTGAAAATGACTATAAAGTCCTTCACGGTTACAGAGTTAGCTTTTAAGGACAGGTATTACGCAAACCCATCACCTTAGTTTCTGCGTCGTACTCTACCTGACAAATCGACGATTTTTCCCATCACCTTAGTTTCTGCGTCGTACTCTACCTGACAAATCGACGATTTTTCCCATCACCTTAGTTTCTGCGTCGTACTCTACCTGACAAATCGACGATTTTTCACATCACCTTAGTTTCTTTGCGTAAGTCCAGAAGGAACATTTTTTTGGTTAAGATCGGTATAATCTTAATTCATAACCTTCACAAATCCGATGTGAAATCCGATAAACGCATTGAATGATGGCACAAGAAAATTCTCTCCCTCAATCTCACTTGCCTAGACTTCCTCTCCCTCCCCAGATAATGGGATCTGAGATCGGTTCTTTCGCTTACAATACCGTCGCCAATCGGTTACCGGATATTGCCCAGCGGGTAATCGATGACAATAAATTCCCGCCATTTATTGTGGAAAATCTGCAAACGCTGATTCAGGAATTGCCTTACGGACAGGTGCGATTTCTAAAAGATACTGAAGCGCCCGATATCGCAGCTTGGAATAATTATTTAGAACCTTACGCAGGAAAGAACTGGTTGGATATTCCCTGGTATTTTGCGGAGGCGTATTTTTATCGCCGGATTTTAGAAGCGACAAATTATTTCATCCCCGGAGACTGGCAGGGTTTCGATCCGTTTGAAAATCAAAAACGTCTGGGAATTTTAACTTCAATTAAGTCTATCCAAGCATTAAGCGCCATCGTCAACAGATGGGTATGTTCAGCACCAGAGAGGCACAGGTATCATTTGATTACGCTCCTGTATACTTCTTTATGGGGCAATCGGGCTGATTTGAGCTTGTGGCCTGCGGAATCAGGCGATCGCTCTAATATAGAAATTCAGCGGGAAAAGGCTTATGTTTTGGCAGATAATACCGATGCGATCGCAAATCAAATTTCCCGTTTTAAAGACGCCAGAATCGATTTTATCATCGATAATGCCGGTTTTGAACTATTCGGCGATTTGTGCCTCGTAGACTTCCTGCTAGCAACGAATGCGGCTAAAAAAATTTACCTACAATTGAAAGCGCATCCGACTTTTGTATCCGATGCGATGATAAAAGATATTCACCAAACGATAGAATTTTTAGCGAAGGATAGCGACGTTCAGGTGCAGATGCTAGCGTCGCGGTGGCGATGGTATATTGAGAGCGATCGCTTGCGTCTCTGTGAAAATATATTCTGGACATCACCCCTCGCGTTTTGGGAAATGCCCGATGCTTTGCGCCAAGAGTTATCCAAGTCAAATTTAATCTTTATCAAAGGGGATGCCAACTATCGACGACTGTTAGGCGATCGCCACTGGCCTTTTACCACTCGCTTTGAAGATATCGTAACCTACTTCCCGGCTCCAATGGTAGCGTTGCGTACCCTCAAGGCAGAATTGGCATCTGGGTTACAATTAAAGCAGATAGAAACCCTCAACCGCGAAGATCCCCAATGGTTAACTAACGGAAGATGGGGAGTAATTCAATTTGCTAATGGCTAATGGCTAATGGCTAATGGCTAATAGCTAATAGAAAACCAATTAGCAATTAGCAATTAGCAAACAAACGATGGGGAGTCATCCAATTTGTTAATGGCTAATAGCTAATAGCTAATAGAAAACCAATTAGCAATTAGCAATTAGCAATTAGCAATGACCAATTACCAATTACCAAAATATGAACTTCTGTAGCGATAACGTCACAGGCATCTCACCGGAAATTATAGCAGCACTAATTGCTGCCAATGAAGGCGCGGCGATGCCTTATGGAAACGACGAATATACGAGACGACTGCAAAGTAAATTTTCCCAATTATTCGAGACAGAGGTAACGGTTTTTCCCGTGGCAACTGGATCGGCGGCGAATGCGATCGCTCTTTCCGTCATCACACCTTCTTATGGTGCAATATACTGTCACGCCGACTCCCATATCAACCTCGATGAATGCGGCGCACCCGAATTCTATACAGGTGGCGCAAAATTAGTTTCCCTTCCAGGAGTTGGTGGCAAAATAACTGCCGCCGACTTGGATATAAAACTAAAAAAAGCCGGTGCTGGCGTCGTGCATCACGTCCAACCTGCTGCTGTTAGTTTAACCCAAGCAACCGAGGCGGGAACTGTTTATACTCTTGATGAAATTCGCGCCATTTCTGAAGTAACTCGCGCCCACAATTTAACCTTACATATGGATGGGGCGCGCTTTGCCAATGCAGTTGTAAGTTTGGGTTGTACTCCTGCCGATATTACTTGGCGTGCCGGTGTAGATATCCTATCTTTTGGCGCGACTAAAAATGGCGCAATGGCAGCAGAAGCGGCGGTCTTTTTTAACCGCAATTTAGCCGAAACATTTCACTTCCGGCGCAAGCGGGGCGGACATTTATTCTCGAAAATGCGGTTCTTATCGGCGCAGTTAGAAGCTTACATTACAGATAATTTATGGCGGCGAAATGCCAGTCATGCTAACAAAATGGCAGCTAAATTAGCAAATGGATTAACTTCTATACCGGGAGTAAAGTTGCTTCATCCCGTTCAAGCTAATGAAATTTTCGCGGACTTGCCAGAAGCTGTAATTCAAGGATTGTATGGTGAGGGGTTTCAATTTTATCGCTGGGAAGGAGAAGGTTCGACCATTGTGCGTTTAGTGACTGCTTTTAATACAAAGGAAGAAGATGTAGTGGCATTTATAGAAACTGCGAAAAGATATTCAACTCCCGTTTATCCTCCGGCAATGGGGGAATTGACTGGTGTTTGAGGTAGGCGATATTTGACTAACCAAAGAAACCAGCGATCGCTCCTGCAAAAACACAAACCACCCCAGGATTGGGGCGGTTTTTTTTATGGGGTTGGAGACGATCGCTCCCCATCGCTGCTAGACGCACCTCTGCAACTACGTATTGGACGATTGCGCGACTGGGTCTATCCTATTGTGGACACTTGTGGTAGAGTTGGCATTAACCAAATACTGCGCCGCATCGCTGGTATAGCAGACCAACGATACGACGACTTCCCCCTAAAAAGACTAGGAGGCTCATTTTATCATGCCAGAAATTGGGAAATTAAAATGCTTTCTTCCGTTGGAAATTCTGACTGCAACTCCCTTTGCAGACAGTTTGCCTGGTCATAGCAACGGCAGCTTTGAACAAGTCAAGGTGCTGGTAATTGGATCTCGCTATGGGGTCACTTTGACTATCCAGACGCTGCATGTCTTACGTTTCGCAGAAGTTGGTCAATGGAGTCGGTTGCTACCCGCGCCTACTCCCGGCGAAGTGATGAGCATTTTGATCCGGAGGATTGCTAGTCCCACTGTCTAGACAGCAACCCGGTTTCCAAGTACAACGCGCCATTTCTTTGTAGATTGGTTTGAGTGAAGCGCAACCCAAATTTTGCGTTGGGTTTCGTACCTCAACCCAATTGACAAAATAGACTTCTCCAATAACTACCCTCTTTGGCGGGCAGAATGCCCAACCCACAAGAGTTATTGGAGAGGTCTAATAGACTTCTCCAATAACTACCCTCTTTGGCGGGCAGAATGCCCAACCCACAAGAGTTATTGGAGAGGTCTAATAGTCCATTTTTCGGTTTGGCGAAGGTATTAACGGTAGAAATCGGGTTTCTTTGCACGCAAGCTACGCAAACGCCTGTTTATACCATTAACCAGTGAGAAATTACCATGACCAATGGAAGCAACGGTAACCAACCCAACGGCGACACACCTCAACCAGAGCGAATAGATACATTAGAGGGTTTCGTTGAAGCTTTGGATATATCTGTTAACATTCTGGAAAACAGAACCGACGATCTGGAGGACAAAACTAAGTCTCTTGAAAATCAAGTTGGCAGACTGACTGAGGAAATCAACGAGTTAAAACGGCAAATAAGAGAAATTCGCAAAGAAGAAGATGACTGAAGAAGAGAAATGTTTAAGTCTCCAAGAGCGCGCTCAAAGGCGTCTAGCAAAAGCCAAGGAACAGCAAGAAAAAAGCATTTTAATGAAGGAGAGATTTGAGGTTACCAAGCAACGTTGGGAGAAACTCAACACCGAAAATGCTTTGATGCGCGATCGCAAATCTCCCTTGCTGGACTTCGTTGATGATTTGGTGCATCGTCCTCCCAATACCGAACAGATGCGCCAACTCAAGGAACTGCTATTACAAGAACACAAAGCGATCGCTCAACTCATTACCCTAATCGATCGGTATTTGGATAGCGATCGCTAACAGCAACACAACATTGTAGGGAACATTAGTAAGTTTTTTCACCAGCTCAAAGGTTTTCTCTTGTTCCCTACACCTCATTGATTTGACTGACATCAGTTCATTTAGGTAGTTTCAACTCCCCAAATTTAGGCGACCACCAGTTGCCTTGCTTCGTTTTAAAGAATGCTACATCTTTACACTTACTCGGTCTAGTTTTGGGATTACAACATCGCAGCATCACCTTTGCTTGACCGTCTTTACTATACTCGTAAACTTCCAGAGGATTGTGACAAACCGGACAAGAATACTCGCTCAGCGATTCAGGCGTAGGGGCAGATTTCCGCTCGGATAATGGTAGTTCGTAATTCCCACTTTTAACATTTAAAAACATCACCGTTCCACAACCGCCTGTCTGGCGATCGCAGCTGAGGAAATGGTCAGCTTTTAGCTTTTGAGACTTGGAGGAAACTTTGGTCATTTGACCCCCGCAGTTGGGACATTGAATATCTGCTTGCTTTTGGGAAGATGGTGCTGAACTTTTCCCAGTATTTTGATTAGGTAAACTGCGTTTTACCTTGGCAACTTCTCCCACAGCTTTTGCTAAAGCTGGGGCAAAATAATCGCGGTTCCAACTGGTTAGATAGCGCTCCCAGTTGAGTTTTCCCTGAGCGATCGCATCCAATTCCTGCTCCATCTTGGCAGTAAATTCCGCTGCGATTAAGTCGGGTAAAACCTGCGCTAAAAAAGCATCCAACTCCATCCCTAATTGAGTCGGTTGCAATTTCCCCTTAACTAATTCCACATATTGACGCTCTTTCAAAGTCTTAATTGTGGGAGAATAAGTACTAGGTCTACCGATGCCTTTACGCTCCATCAATTGCACTAATTTAGGTTCGGTATAGCGAGGCGGTGGCTGAGTTTGTTTCTTCTCCGCCGCTGCTTGTTTAAGATTTACCACCTGTCCTTGCTGCACATTTGGTAACTCGCTATCATCGCTGATATTGTTCCAATAAACGGTATAACCGGGAAAGATTAAAACTTGTCCCCTAGCTTCCCAAAACGCCGTTCCAGATTGAGTAATAATTCGAGTTTTCGCAATTTGTGCTGCACGACATTGGGAAGCGACGGTACGATTCCAAATCAATTGATAAAGATTAGCTTCGTCCCCATTCACTCGCGAGGAAAATTGCTCTGGTGTGAGATACACATCCGTCGGACGAATCGCTTCGTGCGCTTCCTGCGCGCCAGCTTTGGAACGATGTCGGGTTACTTTAGCGGGTACGTTATCTGAATCGTTTTGCTCTAAATACTGACGCACAGTAGCGCAAAATTGGTCAGATAACATTACCGAGTCGGTTCGCATATAGGTAATATAACCCGCCTCGAATAAAGATTGGGCGACCTTCATCGTAAATTCCGGTGCAAAGCGCAATTTTGCTCCCGCCGCTTGCTGCAAACTAGAAGTCGTAAATGGTGCAGGTGGCGATTGGTTTATCGTCTTCTTTTCAACTTGAACGATTTGATGGGGATTCGATTTGGCGATCGCAACCAAGCGATCTGCTTCCGCTTGGGAAGTTACCCGGTCTGATTCAGGTAAGACATCGGTTTTAGTCGCTGCATCATCGGGTTCTGAGGATGTTTCATCTTTCTTTTCGTTCCATTTTGCCCGATAAAAAGCTTTAAATCCTTCTACATATTCAACCCAAACCGACCAGTAATCTTGCGGGACGAACGTAATAATTTCTGTTTCTCTTTGGCACAGTAAATGCAGCGTGGCACTTTGCACCCTTCCCATTGATTTTGCCCCATTATTCAGCGCCCATACTAAATGCTTGCTGCCTTTATATCCGACCAATTTATCCAAACAATCTCTAGCACGTCCGGCGGCGATTAAATTTTGGTCGAGGGTTTTGGGATTGGCAAGCGCTGCCATGACGGCGGGTTTGCTAATCTCGTTATAAGTGATGCGAAAAGGTTGGTTTAATCGCAATTCTTGCGCTAAGTGCCAACCAATGGTTTCCCCTTCCCTGTCGGGGTCGGTGGCGATGTAAACTTCAGTTACTTGCTGAACAACTTGCCGCAGTTCCTTGAGGATAGAACTCGCGCGTGAGCTTCTGGGAGTGTAGCGACAGCGAACGCGATCGCCCTCTAAATCAAACCCTAAAGCATCTTCCCCATCGTCAGCTAACTCTCGAATATGACCCATGCTAGCTTTGACAATCCAACCTGTTCCGAGAATTTGGCCTAACTTTTTTAATTTACCAGGAGATTCGATTAATAAGAGCTTTGTCATATTGCCTGCATTAACTTAATTTTAAATCCCTCGTCAATGCTGGGAACATTTTAATATAAAATACCCAGCCGTAGGGGCACGGCATAGAAAATATAGCGAATTGCAGCTGTATGAGGTACACCTTGGTTTGTATAGCGGCAGCATTAATGCTGCGCGCTTGACAAACTCGCGCGATTTCGCTTTCCCTCATCCACTTGCAATCCGCTGTATTTCCCTCTCTCCAAAAGACTTTCGGTGCCGTGCCCCTACTACAAAACATCTATATTCGGAGCAGCAGGGGCACGGCATAGACAAGATTTCCCTCTCTCCAAAAGACTTTCGCTGCCGTGCCCCTACTACAAAACATCTGTACGGATAAGCTGCTACGCACCTAATTTGAGAGCCAAATTTTACCTTTTTCTTGTGGGGTGGGCATCTTGCCCGCCTCTTTATTGGATTTAAATGCGTAGCAGCTTATTACGCACCCACTCCATATATGGTGGTGGCGGTGCCGTACACCGCTGATAACGCAACCTACATCTATAATTAATTCGTCAAATTGTAAGACACTTGCAACAGTCCAGAGTCAAATCTTTTAACTTCTTTCAACTCAAGTTTTGTCTCCAAACTTGCATCTCTCACAATCAGTGGAATGCCATCCCCTAAAATAATTGGGTGAATTGCAAGAATCAGTTCATCAAGCAAACCATCTTTGATGAAATAATGAATAATCTCTGCTCCCCCAACTAACCAAATATCACCACCCGACTGGTTACGCAGCTTATCGGTAAAGTTTTTTATATCTTCCCCTACAAATTCCACGTCGTCGTTTTTACCTTGCATAGTTTTGGAGAAAACAAAACCCTTCTTCCCTTTGTATGGATATTCCCCAAATTCTTGAATTTGGCGATATGTCTTACCACCCATGAGTACGGTGTCAATCGAGTCAAAAAACTCAGTATAACCGTAGTCAGCGTCGGTAAATAGCCAATCTACTTCTCCTGATGTCCTCGCGATGTATCCATCTAGACTAGAAGCAATGAACAAGCGGATTTTTCTCATAATTTTAGTATTTACTTTCCCTTCAAATCGCCTCGATACACTCCCGACTATCATTTTTAGGATTATTCACTTTTGCGCTTACCGGATAGACAGTCATCACATCCGATCGATAAGGTTGCAACAAAGATTTCAGGGATTCAGGTTTTTGCTTTGTATCTAACCATTGGTCGTAGTCTTTCGGGTCTATAATCGCTGGCATTCTGTCGTGAATTGGACGTAAAATATCGTTGGCTTCAGTCGTTATAATCGTACAAGAATCTATCGCCTCACCTTCAGGACTTTCCCAATGTTCCCACAGTCCGGCAAAAGCGAACATTTTACCATCTTCCACCTGGAAATAATAGGGTTGCTTTTTGCCGTTTTGCTGCTGCCATTCGTAAAAACCATCCGCTAAAATCAAACACCGCCGTTTCTTAAAAGCAGAACGAAAAGCTGGCTTTTCCTCGACTGTTTCTGCCCTGGCGTTAATCAGTTTAGCGCCCATTTTGCGGTCTTTTGCCCAAGATGGAATTAAACCCCAGTATAATAATTTAAACTCGCGAGCGCTATCCTGCGAATTTTGCCATATTGTGCCTACTTCCTGGGTTGGTGAAATGTTGTAACGCGGCGATAATGGAGGAACTGAGGTGAGGTTGAATGATTCAGCGATCGCTTGCGCTAACTGAGTAAAGCTAAATCGTCCGCACATATTTTTATCCTCCCGATTTCGCCAGAGTTTACAATTTTACAGAGGATTGCTTTTCGAGTGAAGGAAAGCCTTATGGCTTAGTTTGTATAGCGGCAGCAAAAATGGCAGCCGCTATACAAACTAACGTTTACCTCATACGGCTACAATCCGCTGTAAACTAACGATCTGCTGCCAAAACTGACCATGTTTAAATTATACGACTTTTTGCCCTCCGGTAACTGCTACAAAGTCCGCCTTTTATTGACCCAACTTGGCATTCCTTTTGAAAGGATAGACATTGATATTCTCAAAGGAGAAAGCCGGACGCCGGAGTTTATAAGTAAAAATCCCAACGGGCGCGTTCCGGTTTTAGAAACAGACTCAGGGCAATTCCTCGCCGAATCAAACGCTATCCTATTTTATCTCAGTGCGGATACAGACTTTTTCCCTAACGATGTTTTTGAGAAGTCGCAAGTGCTGCAATGGTTATTTTTTGAACAGTACAGTCACGAGCCTTTTATTGCGACTTCCAGATATTGGATTTCTATCTTAGGAAAGGCTGAGGAATACCGGGAATCACTCAAGCAAAAACGCGAACCTGGATATGCAGCACTCGCCGTGATGGAGAAGCATTTAACCGATCGTAATTTTTTCGTTGCAGAGCGATACACGATTGCCGATATTGGCTTATTTGCTTACACTCATGTCGCCCATGAAGGGGAGTTTGATTTAAGCGGATTTCCGGCTATCCAAGCTTGGATTAAACGAGTTCAAGCGCAACCTCGACATATTAGCATTACTCAAGTTTAATCACAAGTTGAGGAGGACGCTCTGACGCTCTGACGCCCAGACGCGGGGCAACCCCACAGATAAATCTGGGGGATTCCAGCAAGGAAAAATTTCTTTTTTCTCCACGGATAAATCCGGGGGGGCTGCTAGACCGGGTGCTTCGATCAAAAGAAGGGGAGCGCGACCCTTCTCCCCAACTCCTTTCTCTGGTGCGTCTTCTTGGTCAAGCAGAGGAATGCAAGCTTTGCGTATCCGTTGATTGATTAGCTTAATTTATATTTTTTCTAAAATAAATTAAAATATGAAAAATAGCCACAAAAGCCTATTCCAAAGAGGGTTGACAACGCGCTAAAAATCTGATAATTATATTGTTGTTGTGTCGATGCATCTAAATTAGGGATATAAACCAAATTTTTCGGGCTGCTGTTAAAGGGCAAATTTTATTGATTTTGAATGAGAATTTAATGGAGAATTAAACTCATATCTAAAAAGTTAGATATGATAAATTTTGATTATTCGTAATAATTTGTTTGTGATTAATGGATGTATGTACAGGCCATGCCTAGCAAAAATAGTCTAAATCAGCAGCAGAAATATTGGCTACAGAAGATGAATAGCGATCTGCCTTTGTTAGAAATACCATCAGATTATCCACGCTCGGCAGTCAAATCATTATATTAGAGCTAAGGAAGCAGTTGAGCTTAATGAAAATATCTGCTTAAAACTAGATAAATTTTGTTTAGATGAGAACTTTACTACCTTTACCACGCTTCTTGCTGCATTTAAAGTTCTTTTGCTTCGTTATACGAGACAGAATGATATAATTGTAGGCTCCCTATCTGCCGATAGTATTCGGGGAAAAGAGGAAGCGAGTCCTGAGAAATTTATCAATCCAGTAGCCCTGCGAACCAATTTAACCGAAGAGCTAAATGCGAAAGAAGTTTTAAGGCGCGTGGCTAAAACAGTTGAGGAGGCTGCACAGAATAGAGATTACCCATTTGAAAAGCTGGTTGTGGCACTTAATAGGGAGCAAAATTTAACTGCGACACCGATTTGTCAAGTGATGTTGGTGCTGTGCGGTGTACCGTTTTGTATTTCTGAAGCACCGATAGAAGAACAGAATCTGGTGTCGATTCAGGAACATAGAGGTTTGTGCGATCTAGTGTTGTTGGCTTATAAAAAAGAAGAGAAATTTATTATAAGTTGTGAATATAACGCTGAGTTGTTTGAGTCAGCCACAATTAGGCGAATGTTGGGGCATTTGCAAATTTTGCTGGAAAACCTCATTGCCAATCCAGACCAGTGTATTTCCACCTTGCCACTGCTTACAGAGCGAGAGCGACACCAGCTATTAGTAGAATGGAACGATACCCAAACAGACTTTCCTCAAGATCGATGTCTCCACCAACTGTTTGAAGCTCAGGTGGAAGGAACTCCCCAAGCAGAAGCTGTAGTCTATGAAGAACAGCAGCTAACCTACCAACAGCTGAATCAAAAAGCTAATCAACTGGCGCACTATCTTCAAGGTTTGGGAGTAGGTCCAGAGGTACTTGTAGGTATCTGCATAGAGCGATCTTTAGAAATGGTAGTGGGAGTTTTAGGCATTCTTAAGGCGGGTGGGGCTTATGTTCCGTTAGACCCTGCTTATCCTTCTGAGCGTTTAGCTTATATGTTGTCAGATTCCTCTGTGCGGGTACTACTGACGAGCAAGAAGTTACTGAGTACATTACCACAACTAGCTCAGGCAGCCCAAGGGTATAAAATAGTCTGCCTAGATAAAGACTGGGAGGTCATCTCTCAAGAGAACTCGGAAAATCCACTTAGCCAGGTTCAACCTGACAACTTGGCCTATGTCATTTATACCTCGGGTTCTACAGGTCAACCCAAAGGGGTGGCTATGAGGCACCTTGCTCTTTGTAATCTGATTTGGTGGCAACTCCAAAATACGACAGTTTCCAGCACAGGGAGAACTCTACAATTCGCTCCCTTAAGCTTCGATGTCTCCTTTCAAGAAATCTTCTCAACTTGGTGTTCTGGGGGAACGCTGGTTTTGATCAAGGAGGAAGTGCGACGAAATCCGGTAGCTTTGTTAAATTTCCTGACTGACAAAGAAATTGAAAGAATATTTCTTCCCTTTGTCGCCTTACAACAATTGGCTCTTGCTGTAAACTCAGCATCAGTTCCCACCACTTTGCGTGAAGTCATTACCGCTGGAGAACAGTTGCAGATTACAAGTGCGATCGCCAACTTATTTGGTCAAATAGATTGCACTCTGTACAATCATTACGGACCAACAGAGAGCCATGTCGTTACCGCTTATAAGCTGACAGGAGAAGTAAGCAGTTGGTCTGCCCTTCCTCCTATCGGTCGTCCTATAAGTAATACACAAATATACATACTCGATAAATTTCTGCAACCAGTTCCCATTGCGATTCCCGGTGAACTTTACATTGGTGGCTATTGTCTGGCTTTAGGCTATTTTAACCGCCCAGAGCTAACTCAAGAGAGATTCATTCCCAACCCCTTCGGTTCTGGTCGCCTTTATAAAACTGGAGATATAGCTCGCTACCTAAGAGATGGCAATATCCAGTATCTTGGTCGTGCTGACCATCAGGTTAAGGTGCGGGGTTTCCGCATTGAACTGGGGGAAATAGAAGCTATGCTGACACAACATCCCGCTGTCAAAGAAAGCGTAGTCATACCTCGCGAAGATGTTCCCGGAGACAAACGCTTAGTGAGCTATGTAGTTCCAAACTCAAAAGCAGCTTTTGCCTTAAACCAAGAATCCAATGTTGAGCAAATTGCACAGTGGCAGTTGATATGGGATGCAAATTACAGCCAGCCTGCTGCCGATTCCGATCCGACCTTCAATACTATAGGTTGGAGAGATAGCTACACAGGTCAGCCAATTGCCTTTCATATGATGCGCGAATGGGTGGATACTACAGTAGAACGTATTCTCTCTTGGCAACCTGACCGCGTATTAGAAATTGGCTGCGGAACCGGAATGCTACTGTTTCGGATTGCCCCTAGGTGTTCCTTTTACCTTGGCACTGACATTTCTCATGAGGCTTTGCACTACGTTGAGCAGCAGTTGGAAAAGTTAGACGGCACTTGGTCGCAAGTTTCCCTTTGGCACAGAGCAGCAGATAATTTTGAGGGAATCGAACCTTCGTCATTTGACACTGTGGTCATCAATTCTGTAATCGAGCTGTTTCCCAGCATGGATTACTTGGTCGATGTCTTGGAAAAAGCCGTGCAGGTGGTGAAACCCGGAGGCATCATCTTTGTGGGGGATGTACGCAGCTTGCCTCTGCTAGAAGCTTTCCATGCCGACGTTGAACTGTATAAAGCTCCCGCCGAGCTATCCAGAGACCAGTTGCGGCAGTACGTGCAAAACAGCATGAACCGGGAAGAGCAATTAGTGGTCGAGCCAAATTTTTTCACGGCACTAAAGCAACTTATCCCGTCAATCAGCCATGTCCAAATTCAGCTCAAGCGCGGTCGCTACTGTAATGAACTAACTAAATTCCGCTACGATGTTATTCTTCACATAGAAAAAGAGGTTTGCCCCACAGCAGAAGTACGTTGGTTAGATTGGCATAAAGATAAACTCAGCGTGCCAATTGTCCGCCAGATACTTACAGAAACCGAACCATAAATTTTAGGGATAAAACACGTACCAAACGCCCGTTTGATCGCAGAAATCAAGCTCCTAGATTTGCTTTATTGCGATCAAGGAGTCGCTACAGCAGGTGAATTGCGAGAAGCCTTGCAACCGTTTTACGGACATGGGGTAGAACCAGAAGATTGGTGGGCTTTGAGTGATGAGTTACCTTATACGATTTACATAAACTGGTCTGGGGCAGAGGCTTTAGGTTACTACGATATAGTCTTTCAACAAAGCAAAACATCTTCGCCTGTTTTGTCAAACGCGGTGTACAACGATCAGGTAAAACCTTGGACAGCTTATGCTAATAATCCTCTTCAGAGACAGGTGGCTGGCAAGCTCAGATCAGTATTACGAAGTTATTTGAAAGAACGTCTACCTGACTATATGGTACCAGCAGCTTTTGTTGTACTCAATAAAATGCCTCTGACTCCTAATGGAAAAGTAGACCGTCGTGTACTACCTGCCCCAGATATGTCTAGTAGACCTGAGTTGTCAGCAGCTTTGGTCATGCCCCAATCGGATGCTGAACAACTCATTGCTAAGGTTTGGCGGGAAGTCCTGCAATTAGAAGTGGTAGGAATTAATGACAACTTTTTTGACTTAGGCGGACATTCTTTGCTTCTCCTCCAAGTTCGTAACAAACTAGGCGAAATTCTGGGTTCAGAAGTATCGATTGTAGCGCTGTTTCAACACCTTACAATTCATACTTTAGCCCACCACCTAAGTCAAAACAAACCAGAAGTTTCTACCGTTAAGCACAATAATACTGGCTTACGCCTTCTACCGGTTTCACGAACAAGGGAATTGCCTCTGTCTTTTGCCCAGGAACGAATGTGGTTCTTGAGCCAGTTAGAGCCAAATAACCCCTTTTACAATGAACCACAAGCTCTACGATTTCATGGTTCCCTGAACATCGTTGCGTTAGAGAAAAGTCTCAACAAGATTATCCAACGTCACGAAGCTTTACGTACAAACTTCGTAACCGTTGACGGGCAACCAGTTCAGGTAATTACTGAAACTTTGACCTTGAGTGTGCCAGTAGTAGACCTGCAACACTTAAGAGAAAGTGAGAGAGAAATCCAGATCCAGCAATTAGCAACGGCAGAAGCCCAACAACCCGTTGACCTCGCTAGCTCGCCTTTAATCCGAGCAAAATTGCTTAAGCTAACAGAGCTAGAACATGTGTTGCTGCTAACAATGCACCACATTGTCTTCGATGGTTGGTCATTGGGTATAATTTTACAGGAGCTAGCAACTGTTTACTCGGCTTTTTCTAATGACTTGTCTCCAGAGTTACCTGAATTACCAATTCAGTACGCAGACTTTGCTGTTTGGCAGCGGCAGTGGTTGACAAAAGAGGCACTTTCCTCTCAACTGGCTTATTGGAAGCAACAACTGTCCGGCATGCCAGATTTATTGGAATTGCCAACCGACCGAGTGAGACCTTCAACTCAAACGTTCCGAGGGGCGCATCATAAAGTTGCACTCTCACTAGAGCTAACTCAGGCGTTAGTGAGTTTAAGTCAGCGCTATGGAGTCACCCTGTTCATGACCCTCTTGGCAGCCTTTCAAGTATTACTTTACCGTTATACAAGGATGAGTGATATCTGCGTTGGCACGCCACACGCTAACCGCGATCGCACCGAAATTGAAGGATTAGTTGGATTCTTCGTCAATACGTTGGTTCTGCGGACTGATATGTCTGACAATCCGAGTTTTGAGGATGTACTATCTCGAGTTCGGGAAGTGACGCAGGAAGCTTATGCCCATAAAGACCTACCGTTTGCGAAGTTAGTAGAGGAATTGCAGATAAAGCGTGACTTAAGCTACACACCACTGGTGCAGGTGATGTTGGCGTTTCACAATATGCCGATGCCCCAGATACAGATCGAAGGCTTAACGGTGAGTCGATTGGCGGTAGAAAACGCTACGGCGAAGTTTGATTTGCTTTTATCTTTAGAGAACACCCCCTCTGGACTAATTGGGGAATGGGAGTACAATACCGATCTGTTTGATGCTACCACCATCGAGCGGATGGCAGGACATTTCCAAACTTTACTAGAGGCGATCGTCGCGAATCCAGAACAGCATCTTACGGAATTGCCCCTGTTAACAGAGCCAGAGCGACACCAGCTATTAGTAGAGTGGAACGATACTACAAAAGAGTATCCCAAAGATAAGTGTATCCACCAGTTGTTTGAGGAACAGGTAACGCTTACGCCTGATGCTATTGCGGTAGTCTTTGAAGAGGAACAACTGACCTATAAAGAACTTAACCAACGGGCAAACAGGATCGCACACCACTTGCAAAGCCTAGGTGTAGGGCCAGAAGTGCTAGTAGGGATCTGTGTAGAGCGATCCATAGAGATGGTAGTGGGATTGCTTGGCATCCTCAAGGCTGGTGGCGCGTATGTGCCGCTTGACCCAACCTATCCTTTGGAACGCTTGCGCTACATGCTGGAAAACTCCTCTGTGCAGGTGCTGTTAACTCAACAGCAATTAGTCGAGTCTCTTGCCGATCACCAAGCACATATGGTCTGCTTAGACATCGACTGGGAGATCATTGCCAGACAAAGTGAGGGAAACCCTGCCAGTGGTGTGACGCCCGAAAATCTGACCTACGTTATCTACACATCTGGTTCTACAGGCTTCCCAAAGGGAGTGGCTATGAGTCACCGTCCCTTATCTAATTTGATTTTATGGCAACTGGAAAATTCCACACTGCCTCAAGGCGCAAAAACGTTGCAATTTACTCCTCTGTGTTTCGATGTCTCCTTTCAAGAGATATTTTCTACGTGGTGTGCCGGGGGAATGCTGGTCTTAATCTCAGAGGAAGTAAGACGAGATCCAGTCCAGTTATTGGGTTTTCTTAAGCTTCAAGCGATCGCCAGATTGTTTCTTCCCTTTGTAGCTCTACAGCAACTGGCCTTGGTCGCTGATGGTTCCGAAACAGTTCCCACAAATCTTCGTGAAGTTATCACTGCTGGCGAACAATTGCAGATAACCAGACAAATCGCCGATTGGTTTATCAAGCTTAACAATTGCACGCTGCACAATCAATACGGGCCGTCAGAAAGTCATGTGGTCACAGCTTTCACTTTAACAGGTTCACCTTCAGATTGGCCTGCACTTCCGCCGATAGGTCGTCCCATCACCAACACCCAAATCTACCTACTAGACGCTCAACTGCAACCAGTTTCTATCGGAGTTTACGGAGATCTGTACATCGGCGGCATTGCTCTGGCACGAGGCTACTTCAACGATACCGACTTGACGATCTCCCGATTCATTTCCCACCCCTATAGCGACAAAAGGGGATCCAGACTCTACAAAACAGGTGATTGTGCTCGTTATTTACCTGATGGTAATATTGAGTTTCTGGGTCGAATTGATAATCAGGTAAAAATTCGGGGTTTTCGTATAGAACTTGGAGAAATTGAGGCGGCGATCGCTTTGCACCCAGCAGTGCGAGAAACTGTAGTTGTGGTGCGAGAAGATATACCAGACCGCAAAGTGCTGGCAGCCTACATTGTTCCCAACAACTCCTCCGCGTACACTACCAGCGACTTGCGCAGTTTTCTCAAAAAGAAACTGCCTGATTACATGATACCTGGAGCATTCGTTATCTTAGATGTTCTACCGCTTACCCCAAATGGCAAGGTAGACCGCCGCGCCCTACCAGCACCAGACTTTCAACACGAACTGCAACAGTCATTAGTAGCCCCAAGAACTCCTATTGAAGAGATGCTAGCCAGCATTTGGACAGATGTCCTGGGAATTGAACTTGTGGGTGTTCATCACAACTTCTTTGAACTGGGTGGACATTCGTTACTAGCGACTCAAGTGATTTCTCGGGTGCGCGACACCTTAGCAGTGGAATTACCATTACGTAGCTTGTTTGAATCTCCTACTGTTGCCTCTCTATCTGAGCGTGTTGAGATTGCGATCGCTCCGGGGCAATCTATAAAAGTCTCGCCTCTATTACCGATTTCAAGAGCAGCCGAAATTCCATTATCCTTTGCACAGCAGCGCTTGTGGTTTATTGAACAATTACACCCAAATAGTGAGTCATACAATATACCAATAGCCTTGCGTCTTTGCGGTCTACTGAATGTAGCTGCTTTAGAATTCAGTCTCAACGAAATTATCCGTCGCCACGAAGCATTGCGGACAAGCTTCGCAACAATAGAAGGTAAACCCGTTCAGGTTATCGCTTCTACTCTGAATTTAAAATTGCAAGTGGTGGACTTGCGTCATATGCCGTCAAGCGATATTGAAGCCGAGACGCAACGATTAGCCACTACTGAAGCAATGAAACCTTTTGACTTGGAACACTCGCCTTTAGTGCGAGCAACTTTGCTACAGACAAGCGAAACAGAACATGTCTTGCTGCTAACAGTACACCACATTATTTTTGACGGGTGGTCAATGGGCGTACTCTACTCAGAGTTAGCAACACTTTACTCAGCATTTTGTGCAGGTTCAGCTCCAATTTTACCAGAATTACCCATACAGTACGCTGATTTTTCTGTTTGGCAGCGGCAGTGGTTGACTGGGGAGATACTGTCAACACAGCTTAACTACTGGAAGCAACAATTAAAGGATGCTCCGGGTTTATTAGAATTACCCACGTTCAGATCGCGACCCGCTGTTCAGACATATCGAGGGGCGTATCATTCTTTGGCTCTTTCCCAGGAATTGAGCGTGGCACTCATCCAACTGAGCAAGCGCACGGGAGTCACCTTGTTTATGACGCTATTAGCAGCATTTCAGACATTGCTTTATCGCTATACAGGGCAAGATGACATCCTAGTGGGCACGCCCATTGCTAATCGTAACCGTAAGGAAATCGAAGGGTTAATTGGCTTTTTTGTCAATACCTTAGTAATGCGTACCTACCTCGGCGGCAATCCCAATTTTAAGCAGTTGTTAAGTCGGGTGCGGGAAGTGGCAATAGGAGCTTACGCTCATCAAGACTTGCCCTTTGAAGAGTTGGTAGAGGCATTGCAACCAGTGCGTTCCTTAAGCCACACACCCCTGTTCCAGGTGATGTTTACGCTGGAAAACTCTCCCTTGCCTTCTTTCGATCTGCCTGACTTAACTGTAAGTCCATTGGTAGTAGAAACTACAGCGGCGAAGTTCGATTTGACTCTATCAATGTCGAATACCTCCTCAGGATTGATATGTTCATGGGAATACAATAGTGACTTGTTTGACAATGACACTATCGCTCGTATGGCAGAACATTTCCAGACTCTGCTGTCAGGTATTGTAGCGAATCCAGAACAACCAATTTCTGAATTGCCCCTGCTAACGGAGCGAGAGCAACGCCAGCTATTAGTAGAGTGGAACAACACCACAAAAGAGTATCCCAAAGATAAGTGTGTCCACCAATTGTTTGAGGAGCAGGTAACGCTTACGCCTGATGCTATTGCGGTAGTTTTTGAAGGGGAGCAACTGACCTATAAAGAACTCAACCAACGGGCGAATCAACTAGCACATCACCTGCAAAGCCTAGGCGTGGGGTCTGAAGTGCTAGTGGGGATCTGCGTAGAACGATCCATAGAGATGGTAGTGGGATTGCTTGGCATCCTCAAAGCTGGTGGCGCGTACGTGCCGCTTGACCCCACCTATCCTTTAGAGCGTTTGGTCTTCATGCTAGAAGACGCTCAAGTGCCAGTGCTGCTAACTCAGGCGAAGTTAGTAGAGTCTCTTCCCAAACATCAAGCACGTATTGTCTGTTTGGATACAGACTGGGAGGTGATTGCCCAACAAAGCCATGAAAATTGTAAAACCAGTGTGACACCCGACAAAACGATCTATGTCGTTTATACCTCTGGCTCAACAGGGTTACCTAAAGGAGTTCCTGTTCCTCATCTGGCAGTGAACCGTTTGGTACTTAACACAAACTACATTAACTTAGAGACAAAAGATGTAATTGCTCAAGTCTCGAACAGTTCTTTCGACGCTGCTACATTCGAGATTTGGGGAGCTTTACTTAACGGGGCGAAGCTCGTTGTGATAACTAAGGACGTAGCCCTTTCACCCCTAAATTTTGCAGATGCTCTCCTTGAGCAAAGCATTACTGTATTGTTCTTAACGACCGCTTTGTTCAATTTGGTGGCAAGGGAAGTCCCGTCTGCTTTCTCCTCGGTGAAACACCTTCTATTTGGAGGAGAAGCTGTCGAGCTTCAGTGGGTCAAACAAGTGCTGAAGAATGGTTCACCTGTACGCTTGCTTCATGTTTATGGACCTACCGAAAGTACAACATTCACCACTTGGTATTTGGTACAAACTGTTCCAGAAGGGGCAAAAACCATTCCCATCGGTCGCCCCATAGCCAACACTCACTGTTTTGTGCTTGATCACAGTCTACAACCGGTTCCCATCGGTGTCTCTGGAGAATTGTACGTCGGTGGAGATGGTCTGGCACGGGGATATTTCAACCGTCCGGATTTAACCGCTGAAAAATTTATCCCCAACCCCTTTAACAATTCAAAATTATATAAGACTGGGGATCTGGTGCGATATTTGGCAGATAGTAATATTGAGTACCTCGGTCGCATTGACAATCAGGTGAAGATTCGCGGCTTCCGCATCGAACTTGGAGAAATTGAAACGGTGCTAGCTACTCACCCCCAAGTTCAAGAAACCACAGTCATCGTCCGAGAAGATATCCAGAGCGATAAGCGCCTAGTCGCCTATGTTGTGCCCAAGACCGGGACAGAACCAAAAGCAGCATTACCCACAGTTAATGAGTTACGAGCCTTCCTCAAAAGTAAGCTACCCGACTACATGGTACCAAATGCCTTTGTGATATTAAAGGCAATGCCCTTAACACCCAACGGTAAAGTAGACCACCGCAACCTACCAGTCCCCGATCACACCACTAGACCTGATGCAACTTATGTAATGCCGCAAACTAAGGTCGAACAAATCGTCGCAGCTGTTTGGCAAGAGATACTTCATGTAGAGAAAGTAGGGATTTATGACAACTTCTTCGAGTTAGGAGGTCACTCGTTACTTGTGGTTCAGGCTCACCACAAATTGCAAAAAATATTGGGAGTGAAGTTGTCAGTAGTTGAAATGTTTCAATACCCAACTATACATTCTTTGAGCGAACACTTAAGTAATTACCTAAGTATACAAGATGCTTCAAAACAAAGCAATGGTGATAGGACGAATCTTCGCGCTCGCCAAGGTTCAATGCAACAACAAAGGCAACTTAGACAGCATCATCAGTCTGATATAGCCATTATTGCTATGTCGGGTCAGTTTC
This sequence comes from Microseira sp. BLCC-F43, assembly GCF_041929235.1. Taxonomy (NCBI): domain Bacteria; kingdom Bacillati; phylum Cyanobacteriota; class Cyanophyceae; order Aerosakkonematales; family Aerosakkonemataceae; genus Microseira; species Microseira sp. BLCC-F43. Next base: position 18,063 of record NZ_JBHFNP010000104.1, on the reverse strand, counting down.
CAAAAGCTCAAGATATAGATTCCTTATGGAATAACCTATGCAACGGGATAGAATCTATATCATTTTTTTCGTAACAAGAAATGGTCGCCGAAGGTGTTAACATAAAGTGGCTAAATAACCCTAAACATGTAAGAGCCAGCGGTGTATTGTCAGACATAGAGCTATTTGATGCTTATTTTTTTGGTTATAGTCCCAAAGAAGCTGAATTGATAGATCCGCAACAACGCTTATTCTTAGAATGTGCTTGGTCAGCCATAGAAAAAGCCGGTTATAACCCAGAAAACTACAAGGGGTTGATCGGGGTTTACGCAGGGTGTGGCGGGAATGATTATTTACTAAAAAATCTTTATCCCAACCGCGACATTTTAGAGTTGAACGACTTTGATGACCTGAGTTTTGGCAATGCTCCAGATCATCTGGCGACTCGGGTTTCTTACAAACTCAACCTCACTGGACCTGCACTTAACATACAAACGGCTTGTTCTACTTCATTAGTTGCTGTACACTTGGGGTGTCAAAGTTTGTTGAATGGCGAATGCGACATAGCGATCGCAGGTGGCGTTTCCATCCATCTTCCGCAAAAGACAGGTTATTTGTATAAAGAAGGCTTAATTTTATCTCCCGATGGACACTGTCGAACTTTTGATGCTAAAGCAAAGGGAACTGTAGGCGGTAATGGTGTGGGAATTGTCGTTCTCAAGCGCCTAGCAGATGCGATCGCCGATGGTGACTACATCCATGCAGTGATTAAAGGCTCATCCATCAATAACGACGGTTCATTGAAAGTGGGCTATACAGCTCCCAGTATAGATGGTCAAGCGGCAGTCATTTCTCAAGCTCAGGCTGTAGCTGGAATTGATCCCCAGACAGTTACTTACATAGAAGCTCACGGCACTGCAACTCCTCTGGGAGATCCCATTGAAATCGCAGCGCTAACACAAGCGTTTCGTGCCAGTACCCAGAACAAAGGCTTCTGTGCAATCGGTTCGCTGAAAACCAATATCGGACATTTGAATACGGCAGCCGGTGTGGCAGGTCTGATCAAGACTGTTCTAGCACTTAAACACAAGTTGCTGCCACCTAGCTTGCACTTTGAACAACCATCACCCCAAATTGACTTCGCCAATAGTCCCTTTTACGTCAATACCAAACTCTCCCCGTGGGAAACAAATGGCACTCCTCGCCGTGCTGGGGTCAGTTCTTTTGGTATCGGGGGTACTAATGCACACGTCGTTTTGGAGGAAACTCCTGCTGAATTTGAGTACAAGAGTCAGGAATCTGGGGAGTCGGGAAGAAAGTTTCAGTTGTTGGTACTCTCCGCCAAAACTGAGACTGCACTCGATACCGCAACGGCAAATTTGGTTGAACATTTAAATCATCATCCTGATATTAACCTGGCTGATGTCGCTTACACGCTAGGGGTTGGTCGCAAAGCTTTCAACCATCGACGGATATTAGTATGCTGTGACACAGAAGATGCTGTCAATACACTTTCTACCCAAGATCCGAAACGAATTTTTACCAACGTCCAAGAATCTAAAAATCGCCCGGTCGCGTTCATGTTTTCCGGTCAGGGGTCGCAATATGTGAATATGGCTCTTGAACTCTACCAAGAAGAATCTGCATTTACCGAACAAATCGATCTTTGTGCAGAACTCCTTAAACCTTACTTGGGACTTGACTTACGGGATATCCTGTACCCTAGTGAAGAAGTCACCCAACAAGCGGTAGAACAGTTGAAACAGACTGCGATTGCACAACCTGCACTGTTTACCATTGAGTATGCCCTAGCTAAATTATGGATGTCGTGGGGCGTGCATCCCAAAGCTGCAATCGGTCACAGCATTGGCGAATATGTGGCAGCAACTCTTGCAGGGGTTTTCTCATTGGAAGAAGCATTATCCCTCGTTGCTGCACGGGGGCAACTCACGCAGCAAATGCCTTCAGGGTCGATGCTTGCTGTACCGCTTCCCCAACAGCAGGTGCAACCCCTCCTTAACAATAAACTCTCCCTAGCTGCAATTAACGGGCCATCCCTTTGCACGGTTTCAGGTACCACAGATGCAATAGAAGCACTGCAACAGCAACTCCTAGTACAAGGGGTGGAATGCCGCCGCTTGCATACCTCTCATGCCTTCCATTCCTATATGATGGAACCCATTTTAGAGAGATTCACCGAGCAGGTGAAAAAAGTCAACCTGAAACCCCCTCAAATTCCCTATATTTCCAACGTCAGCGGAACTTGGATCGCAGCAGAGGAGGCAACAAATCCAAATTATTGGGCTAGACATTTACGCCAAACTGTGCTTTTCAGTTCAGGCTTGCAAACATTGTTGCAAGAACAAGAGTGGGTTTTACTAGAAGTTGGTCCTGGAAGGACGCTGAGCGCGATCGCGAAACAACATTTAGATAAAGCGGCAGAACAGATTATACTTCCTTCATTAAGACATCCCCAAGACCAAGAATCTGATATTGCCTTTTTGTTGAACGCATTAGGCAAACTCTGGCTTGCAGGAATACAAGTAGATTGGTCAGGATTCTATGCTGGTTGCCAACGTCATCGCCTACCGTTACCGACTTATCCGTTTGAACGGCAGCGTTGCTGGATTGAACCACCTCAAGTTGCAGGCATGCAAAAAGAGTTAAATTCCCATAGGGTATGCCTTGATGATCCTGTCAAGACGGATGTTGAAACGTTGGATGCAAAGTCTCCACAGAAAGATTTATCCTCACTCCACTCAAAAAGACCGAATTTACCAAATCCCTATGTTGCTCCCCGCAGTCAGCTGGAACGGACTCTAACCCAAATCTGGCAAAATTTCTTTGGTATTGAGCAGGTGGGAATCTACGATGACTTTTTTGAATTGGGCGGAGATTCCTTGCTAGCAGTTCACCTGATTTCTAAATTATGTGAAACCCTGAAAATAGAATTGTCTTCCCACAGCTTAATCAGTTCATCCACTATTGCGAGTTTGGCTGAATTAATAGAACAAACCGCCTCAGCCTCTACCGTTCTCAACCGACCACCTCAGCAAGCCCTGCCCGAATTACTGGTGGAAATTAAGTCCGGTAGTTTTAAACAACCTCTTTTCTTAATACATCCGGTTGGCGGACACGTCTACATATATCGCGATTTGGCAAGTTGTCTAGGCTCAGATTATCCAGTCTATGGGTTACAAGCACAAGGCATAGATGGAAAAACACAACCACTCACCCAAGTTGAAGAGATGGCGACTAAATATATTGAAGCACTGCGCGTTGTCCAGCCTGAAGGGCCATATTTTCTTGGGGGTTCTTCTTTTGGAGGCACTGTGGCTTTCGAGATGGCACAGCAATTGCTGGCGCTAGGTCAACAAGTAGCGCTGCTCGCTCTTATAGATACTCCAGGTCCTGGTCAAATGCCGGTAAAAATAGAAGATGATGAGCTGCAAATCTTGACTTATATACTTAATGTCGGTGCCAACCTTTCCGTTTCTTTAGACCATCTCAGGCAGCTTGAACCAGACGAGCGATTGCTCCACTTTTTGGAGGAGGCTAGACAATCTATGAGATTGCCGCCTGATTACGGGCTTTCCGATCTCCGTTTCTTCTTTAATATCTTCAAGGTAGACGTTCAAGCTATGCGGAGCTATATACCACGAATCTACCCAGGTCGCGCCATCTTCTTCCGCGCTAACGAGCGAGATGCAACCAATCCCCAAAACCCAGAGCTAGCTTGGGTCAATTTGGCAGCGGGAGGATTAGAGGTTCATGAAGTCCCAGGAAATCACATTACTATGAATTACGCTCCTAACGCCCAAGTCATAGCCGAACGGCTGAGGACATACCTATTGTCTTTGACAGGTCGGAGTTCTTCTGGCTTACAGTCCCCTTACTGATTTAAGTATACGAAAAACAGCATAATCGCTGACTTACGGAGAAGAAAAATGAATAAGAGGTTCCTACAAACTATCAGGATTGCGCTTCTGGTTGTGTTAATCGCAGCCGCTGGGGTCGTTTATCCAGACTTCTTCACTCCCCAAGAAGCCATTGCTCTTTCCTCAAAGAGCATCGGCGACTACAGTAAATACTACCTGGCCAAGTCCAACGAGGAACTCATAGACGGGAAAATCAGGGTTACTTCGTTTGGAACAACTATGCTGTTGTTTGATGACGGCACAACGCAAGTGATGGTGGATGGCTACATCACGCGTGTACCGGAGTGGTGGAAGGATCCGCAACAGGAAGTTGAGACCAACAAGGATTGGGTCAATCAGGCGCTATCCGAGTACGCCAAAGTTGACAGACTCAAGGCGCTGTTTGTCGCACACAGCCACTTTGACCATGCACTTGATGTTGCCTATATTGCCAAAAAGACTGAAGCGCAATTGTACGGGTCAGAATCGACTCTGAACATTGGTCGAGGGGGAGGCGTACCCGAAGATAAAATGACGCTGTACGATCCGGGAAAGGAAGTGAAAGTTGGCGAGTTTACTGTGACCGTCCTGCGTTCCCAGCACTCGCGTCCTACTCCCGGAGTCAACGATGACCTGGGTCAGGTCATTGGCGCACCGCTCACACAACCCACAATGCTCCTCAACTATGTAGAAGGTAATTCGTTTGACTTTGTGATCAAGCATCGCGATCGCTCTATTCTGGTGAAGCCCTCTGCCAACTACATCTGGGGTGCGCTGGAGCAAGTGCCGCCGGTTAATGTCCTCTTCCTGGGAATGGCAACGGCGGGCTCCCAGACGGTGAGGCCCGAGACGTCGCCCCAGATGCCGATGCCCCAGATCCCGGTGTGCCCTGAGTACCGGGACTTCCTAAAGAACTTCTACGATCAGACCGTGGACACGTTACATCCTAAGCTTGTGATTCCCATCCACTGGGATGACCTCCAATTTAAACTGGAACCAACTCAGATCCTCACGCCCTTGGATGATAGAGATTTGACCGTTGGCTTCGACTTTCTGGTGAACCGGCTTACAGAGGACAATATCGAATTCGGAATCATGCCGGAGGCATATCAGAGCGTGATCTTGTTTGGCGATCAAGGGTACGGGCTATCAACCAACAGAAATCAGTATAATGTCGAACATCGTTTATTTCAACCTACGTGCCCACTCAACTGTTAATTCCACTCTCGGAATAGTGCAAGAGTTAGTGCGGCGGGGAGAACAGGTAGATTACTATTGTTATGAGGAATTCCGGAATCAAATAGAGTCTGTAGGTGCCCAATTCCATCAGCTTCCTGCCAATCCAGATTTGTGGTTGGACGAAACCGCAACGCCGCAATCTGCCTCGATGGAAACCAGTTTGGAAGCGATCCCGATTCTATTGGAACATTTCCAACGCGATCGCCCAAAGCTACTTATCTTTAATTCAGCGTGCTTATGGGGATGCCTTATTGGTGAGTTGCTGAAGCTTCCCACAGTTGCTACCCACATTCATCACCTTGTCCCACGTCGATTTATTCCACCGCTTCCAGTACTTTTAGCACCAAACTGCATCAGAAGATTTTCTGAAAACGCAAAAATTGTTGACAAACACAGAAGCCTTTGGACTCAGTTGAAGCAAAAATATCAGTTTGAGCGGGTGAAAAAGAACGATTTGTTCAAGCTAATGCGCTATATGCTCTTCTTCCACGGCGATCTGAATATTGTTTTCACATCTGAAACTTTCCAGATCAAGCGAGAAAACTTTGACTCCAGTTACATCTTCACTGGTCCGTGTTACAGCAAAAGCTCACTTGAACCGGAGTCTTGCTGGGCGAAAATTGAAGGAAAGTCGGTGATTTATATTTCACTTGGGACAGTATTCAATCAGAATATTCCCTTTTTTCAAAAATGCGTACAAGCGTTTGGAAATAGCCAGCATACTGTAGTAATGACTGTTGGTAATTCTGTGGATATTAATTTACTTGGAGAGATACCGCCTAATTTTATTGTCAAGAATTTTGTACCACAACTAGAAGTTATTAAGTATGCTAGCGTCTTTATTTATCATGGTGGCATGCAGAGTACTTTGGATGCGCTAACTCACCAAGTTCCGTTAGTTTTGTTTCCTCAATATTCAGAGCAATATTTGACAGCCCATAGATTAGAGGAGTTAGGTGCGGGAATATGGGTTAAACAGCAAAACATTCAGCCACAGAAATTGCGCGAATTGGTGGAAAAGGTCATGCAGGATTCGTCAATTCGTGGCAACGTGGAGCGATTAGGCAAATCCTTAATAGAAGCAGGAGGGACTCAACGAGCCGTTGACAAGATTCTAGAATTAAAACAGCAATTTAGCAGATTTTAAATAAAGGATAAAGTCATGAAAGAAATAAATGTCGTAGAAAAGAATTATAATGAAGTTGCTGACCGATATGATGAAAAGGTGCAAAGCCCTGAATTCAACGTGCAACATTATAACGAAGTAAAAAAACTATTTCAAAAGTATAATCTTCAAAGAGGAAGTATCTTAGATGTTGGATGTGGAACAGGACTGGTGAGTGATTTTTTGTCAGGATATTTTGAGTATACAGGAGTTGATGTTTCAGCAGGCATGCTTCAATATGCTTCTCAACGAGGTTATAAAACCATACATCAGACAATAGAAGATGCTCTGACTGAAATTGAAAATCAATCTTATGATTTTGTAGTTTCTCTAGGCGCACTGTTGTTTGTAGAAGATATTCAGGCTTGTCTCAAACATATCAATAGAATTGCTCGAAAAGCTATTGTATTGGGGCTAGACTGTGTCACGGATGAATTAATTCAAGCTGTTCCTATGACTATGTACGAGCATTCAAAAGTTGAAGTTTTAAATGCTTTAGAGGATTATTTGATTTTGGGCTGGACATATGCACCTCAAAGTATTTCTATTAACACACGAATGATATATATAGAACTTGTGTAGAAGGCTAGGAACGTGAATGGCACGCTCGAAAACCTGAATAGCTCTTTATACAAGCACTTTAAGCTGTTGGGTCTGGAGAGTTCCAGGAAATGAAGAAAATAGATACAGAATAATAATTATTCTTATGCGGCTCAACGCAGAATTATTCTAAAAAACTTCTTATGCTATGGGGTTAACGATTAAATCGCAACCAAGTTTTTGAGATGTTTTCTTCCTTTAAATAAGGCAAGGATAAAATAAAGTGTCAAATATAGTTTTCTTTAACTTCCCTGCTTACGGACATATTAATGCTAGTCTAGGGATAGCACAGGAACTAGCTCAACGTGGAGAAAAAGTAGAATACTATTGCACTGAAGAATTCCGACATCTGATTGAAAAAGTCGGTGTACAATTTCAAGCGCTCCCGTCTACTGTAGATCTATTTAGTTCAGCATCAGGCAAATCTTATTTGATAGAAACTAGCCTAGAAGTGTTGCCGATTTTGTTAGAACAATTTCGACGTACCCCCCCAAATCTAATCATTGCTGATGCAACCTGTCTCTGGGGACACCTTCTCGGTAAATTGCTGGAGCTTCCCACAGTGTCAAATCATGCAGCGGTTATCGTACCACCTAGTTTTTTGCCGCCGATTTCACCAGAGCTGTTGCTAACGTTCCTACCGCCTCATTTTTTCCCAGTGTTACCGTGTTTGTTTCCAGATGCCAACTTCTACACACCTCTTGAAAAACTGCGACTGGTCTACAAACACAGAATCCTTTGGGCGCGATTGAGACAACAATACCTGGTGGAAGACTTGAAAATGAACGATCTGTTCCACGCACGGGGCGATCTGAATATTGTCTTCACCTCGGAAGCCTTCCAATTTAAGCGCGAATTGTTCGACGATAGTTATATTTTCACAGGACAGTGCGTAGCTGACATACGCCTTACTCATGACTTTCCCTTAGCAGATATTGAGGGGAAGTCGGTGATTTATATTTCGCTAGGAACGGTTTTTACTGACAATATTCTCTTTTATAGAAAGTGCCTGCTAGCGTTTGGTTATAGCAACCATCTAGTAGTGATGAAAGTAGGCAAGTCTGTGGATATGCGGTTGTTGGGAGAGATTCCGCCTAACTTTATTCTCAGAAATGATGTACCACCACTAGAAATCTTCAAGCATGCTAGCGTTTTCATCTCTCATGCTAGTATGACTAGCACTATGGAAGCACTAGAGCACCGGGTGCCGCTCGTTGTATTTCCTCAAGCTGCTGATCACTACTTAATAGCCAGTCGGATAAAGGAATCGGGTGTGGGAGTATGGGTAAAACAGCAAAACATTCAGCCGCAGAAATTGCGCGAATTGGTTGAAAAGGTAATGCAGGATTCGACCATTCGTCGCAATGTGGAGCGATTAGGCAAATCCTTGGCTGAAGCAGGCGGCACTCAAAGGGCAGTTGACAAGATTTTAGAATTAAAACAACGAGCAAGCACACCTAAATAACGCTGGATGGCTCGTAGCGAAGAAGAAACATTACTCAAGAGTAGATTCGGAAGTCATTGCCTTTTAATTAAACAATGAATTTAGAAAAACCAACTCCCATAGCTAAGCAAAATCCCCCGATTTGGTTAAAAATATTAGTGATTTTCCTGATTGGATTAGGAATCTTCTTTCGCTTTGCCCATTTGGGTCAAAAAGCGCTCTGGTACGATGAAGCTTTTACCTCTCTAGCGATTTCTGGTCATACTGTCGCTGAAGTACGACAAGAAGTCTCTAATGAGCGCGTGATTCCTGTTGCTGCCCTGGATAAATATCAACATCTTAACCCAGACCGAGGCGTCAATGATACTGTTCGTTATTTAATGACCTCAGACCCGCAGCATCCCCCTTTGTATTATGCGATGGTGAGATTATGGGCGCAAGTTTTTGGGGATTCAACAGCTGGAGTGAGGAGTTTATCAGCGGCGATCAGTCTATTGATATTTCCGAGCGTGTATTGGCTGTGTCTAGAGTTGTTCGAGTCCCCAATTGTGGGATGGGTGGCAATTGCTCTAATGGCTGTTTCTCCCTTGCAAATTTTCTTAGCTCAAGAGGCACGCCAGTACGGTTTTTGGATGGTAACAATTCTAGTATCCAGCGCTGCCTTGTTGAAAACTCTTCGACAGGAAACTTTCTGGAACTGGGCAATATATGCCTTTACCTTAGCTGTGGGATTGTACACTCATTTATTCACCGCTTTAGTAGCACTGGCGCATGGCATTTATGTGGCTTCTCAACAACGCTTTCGCTTTAACAAAACCCTTGTCAATTATCTCTTAGGGACTCTATTTGGGTTATTTATTTTTATTCCTTGGCTATTTGTAATTATCACTCATCTCAGTATAGCGCAACAACTAACGTCCCATTTATCATTCTTCAAATTAGACAATCCTTTCGATTTAATTGCTATTTTACTGACTTATATCACTCGAATTTTTTTTGATATTAACTTGAGTTTCTATAATTTTTGGGTTAATAAATCATTTTGGGAAAAGAGTCATATATATGACAGCATGATTGCTGTCATATTTTCTCTAGTTTTAATATTATATATTTTATATTTTATCTTTAAAATAAGACTAAATAGATTTAGTGTTTTTCTGATTTTGTTAGGCTCGGTTCCATCTATCTGCTTGCTGTTACCAGATCTAATTGTGGGAGGAATTCGCTCTACTGCTTTTCGGTATCAGTTGCCTTTATACCTCAGCATCCAAATTGCTGTTGCTTATGTTTTAGGTGTCTATATCTTCTCTGAGAAGCATGATAAGCACTGGCAGCAAACAATTTGGCAATGTTTAATGGTTGGATTTCTGTTGGCTGGACTAGTCTCAGATGTGATGCTTTTTAAAGCTGATACTTGGTGGCTACAAATAGGTAATCAATCTTCTCTAGCAACGGTTAAATATATCAATAAATTCGAGAATCCTTTATTATCAACTAGCAACCATATTTATAATATCGGAAACTTGCTAATCTTAAGTCATTTTTTGAATTCAAACATCAATTTATTAATTGTACAAGGGGACCATCTGCCACTGCTCCCTCAAGAAGCCAGCAATATCTTTTTGTTTGATTATGATATGACGAATAGCCCAAACTTGGTTGCTCGATTTAAGAAGGATAAAACCTATTCACTCACATTAGCCGATCCACTTTCAGAACTGTGGCAAATCGAAAAACTTCAGAACAAATAAAAAAGTTTTTGAAATAGGAGAAGTAGTTTAGGTGTGTAAAGAATACCAAAAAAATAAAAGTAGAGAGAATCTCCTACAGGAGATTAATTATCCAAGATTGCAGTTATGTCTTTCCTGGTTGCCTGTGGCTCGGTTTATCCGTTTTACTGTAGTGGGTTTAGGTGGGGTAGCGGTAGACTTGGGAGTGTTTTATATCCTGCACAAGTCGTTAGGTTTAGCGCTAACTCCCAGTGCTATGCTTTCAACAGAAGTTGCAATTATTAACAATTTCCTTTGGAATGATGTGTGGACTTTTAGTGATGTTTTTCAAGCTCAGCAATCAAACAGTCAGCGATTACAACGTTTCTTCAAATTCAATCTGATTTGTTTTTTTGGGTTAATTTTAAATAGTTTAATCGTCAATTGGCTGTTTTATAGATTTGGAGTGAATGAATATATCGCCAAGTTGGTGGCGATCGCTTGCGTTACCCTGTGGAATTTCTGGCTCAACCTAAAGCTAAACTGGCAGGTGAAAGAAGGTGATATAGAAAAATTTTCTTCCTGTTTAGAACGAGAAATGTAAGCTGCCGCATCGACTAATCGCTGCCCTAGTGATATCGGCTGGAATGCTTGCTAAAAGCTCGTTATATTCTATATGTATATTTAGCTGAAAATATACAGCGGTTTCTAACTCCGTGTAGTACAGTAGCAGCAATGAGCGAAGACAATATTCATCTACATGCATTGAGGGTTGGTCGATCTCGACGTGGCTTATCCATAAGCTGCGCTTGGGTTTTAGCTGCATCAGAGTGACAGAATAGCGGGATCAAACTGGCAAATGCACTGACTTAAAGGCACTGCAAAGCAAGGGCATCGCGAATCAATTTATGATGGCAATCCCCGATTGTTTTTCTGATGGCAATCTCCCATTGTTTGGGTTGTTCATTGGTTAAAACGTTTTTTGGTATGTAAGGGTTTTAGCCGCTATTACCTGGTTATCTACTCAGGCTTGTTTCTGCTTGATTGCGGCGTACCAGATCTGAAAAATAATCTATGGTACTATGGAGGAGAAAACCCCTTAAAAAAGACGTAAGGTAGGCGAGATATGAAGTCAACCACCGTCCAAACCTTGCCAAAAACCAAGGTCAGAAGAGTTACGGCTTACGTAGATCCGGCACTAGATACAGACTTTGAAAATCTAGCAGCAGCAGCAGACAGTAGAACGATTTATCAAATGATTGCCGTGTTGATAAAAGAGTCCGTGAAGAAAGCCAAAGAAGACGGGAAGATATAATCAAGTTGATTAAATTTTAAAAAGCTTGAGGGGAACACTCGCAGCCCAAACTATACCAACAGAAGCCTATGCCACCCAAAAAGCCAAGACAAGCTACACAGCAAGACCCGCCACCATTACCGGCGATAGTGGCACTCAAACCCAAACCGCAACCGCCACAACCAGATCCACCCAAAGCGGTCGAACCTATTGAGACAAGCTCAGACCCCGAAACTACCGAACAAAAGCCAGAGGAAAACGCTTTTTTTCAAGCGGTCGGGATTATCGTCGGGGATGTGGCTTTCGAGGGGGAAAAGGCAGAGATCGCCATCGGAGGAAAGCAATACCCGCTTTTTTACGCCCCAAGATACAAAAAAGGCTTCGCAGCGCTGAAACTGAATATCAAGGCGAACACCCCTACCCAGCGCTTGCTTGTCTACCCGCGTATCACCCACCTACCAGGGGGGAAGCCTCATCAGGTAGGCTTTCAAGTGGTCGGGTTTGAGGGGAAGAATGGTTACCTACGTTCGGTGGGGCTTGAGGATTTTGAATTCAATCTATGTGGGTTGTGGCAGTTCATCCCCGTTTGCAAAACTCCCTGCATAACCGTTTTGAAAAACTTTACAGAGGAAAGGCTGGCGTATATAAAGGAGGCTAAGAGCGATCGCAAGGTCGCATTTATGAAAGCTAGCCATATACCTATTCTGTGGAAAGACGCGCCGGTAAAGCCGTTCCGATTCAACCCTTCTCTGGACAAAGAACAGCAAGAGCAAGTCTGGTTTGTCGGGGTGAAAGCCAGATTTCTGCCAGGTAGAGACGTTTTTGGGTTTGTTTCGCTCAAACTACCACCAACCGCCAAGCCACCCAAGTACCTCAAAGCCAGCAAAGAGGAGAAGCTCCAAGTTAGACGGGCACAGTCCCAACCCACCAAGCCAAAGGAGAAAGCACCATGATCCAAGCCATTCCCAAACAGGTGACCTTTGACGAGTTCATCGACTGGTATCCAGAGAACTCTCCCCACCGCTAGGAACTACACAACGGGGTAATTGTTGAAATGCCTTTAGCAACTGGCGACGATTCGGATGTAGCCGGATTTATTTTCGGCGAAGTGTTCTTAGAGATTCGGCGTCAGCAACTGCCTTACCTTGTCCCAAAAGAGTACGCGATTAAATCTCAAGACGACAAATCGGGCTATTCGCCAGACGTACTTGTCTTGGATCGACCCGCACTCGCAAACGAACCGCGCTGGAAAAAAGAATCCATCATCACGATGGGAAGCTCAGTCCGGTTAGCTGTAGAGGTCGTCAGCACTAACTGGAGGGACGATTACTTAACCAAGCTGCGGGACTACGAAGAAATCGCTATTCCCGAATACTGGATCGTGGATTACCTGGGACTGGGAGGTAAGCGCTACATCGGCGACCCCAAGCGCCCTACCCTGTCGGTCTACGAACTGGTGGATGGGGAGTATCGGATCAAACAGTTTAGGGAGGATGAGCGGATTGAGTCGCCTACGTTTTCAGGGTTGAACCTGACCGCCAAGCAGGTGTTTCAAGCAGGTTTGTGAAAACAACTCACACAAAAGGCGCGAAACCCCGCACCTTTTCTTCCAAATATGTCGCTGAAAATACGCTTGTAATAGATTAATTTTTCGCCTCAGTAATAACCGATTGTGAAAGTGCTGGGTGCGTCATCTCGGTTTTAAATGTCCTGGGCAGCTGTACTCCAAACAGCACCAGTCGAACTCCTAAGAACAAAGACAAAGCTAACCACAAGATGTGGTTATCGTTACTATGAAAAGAAAAAGAGGCAACATCTGCAGGTAGAAATCCCACGGCAAACGACGCTAAGCTAATATTGCGGAGGGTATGGCCTTCTGCTAAACCCAAGAAGTATCCATCTAGCATGAAAGCTGCTGAACTAAATACTAGGACGGGTAGTAACCAAAAAACATAAAGATCAATGTGTTGGGTGACTTCGGTGTGGTTGGTTAATAGCCCAAATACAGTTTGAGGAAATAGCAGACACACACCAGCCAAAGCAATCCCCACTAGCAGACTGGTTCCCACAGAAATCCTAACTAGAGCTACTAGCTGGTCGGAAGCTCCTTTGCCTTTAAAGTTTCCACTCAGGGTTTCCGTGCCAAATCCCAGTCCTTCAGTAAAATAACTACTGAATAAAAATACCTGTAAGAGTAAGGCATTTTCAGCATAAGTAATTGTCCCCTGCCTTGCACTCTCGTAGTTGAAGATTAAGATAGCTAACAGAAAAATAAAATTGCTGACAAAAATGTTTCCATTTAACGAAAAGATGGAGATTATAGCTGAGGTATCCCAAATTTTTCCAGTTATAGCTCGTAAATCTTGCCACTTGACTTCTAAGCAGAAAACAATCAAGGCCACTAACAAAGTCAAATACTGGCTGGTAGTATAGGATACTCCAGCCCCCATACTTTCCCAGCCCCACCGGATAATCAACAGGTAGTCAAGTGCGATATTGGCAACATTACCAACGAGGGACAACAGCACAACTAAGCCATTCTTTTCCCGTCCTACAAACCAACCAATTAGGACAAAGTTGATCAAAACGGCAGGTGCTCCCCAAATTTGGGCATTGAAGTAGGTAATTGCTGAAGCTTTGACCTCTGGGGTGGCACTGAGCAGGGCAAACCCCAGTTCTTGCAAAGGGTGCTGCAAGCTTACAATGGCAACACCAAGCGCCAGAGCAATTAAGCTATTACGCAGTCCTACCAGTAGTATTGCCTCCTGGTCATCTCGTCCCACCGCTTGAGCAGTCAGCCCAGTGGTACTCATCCGCAAAGAAATTAAAAGCAGGAAGACTAAGCTAGTCAGGTTTCCTGCTAGCGCAACCCCCGCTAGGTGATCTAGCTCTGACAGATGACCCAAAAAAGCCACGTTGAGCGTATTCGCCAGAGGTACCATGATGTTGGAGAGGACATTGGCTAGAGCCATTTGGAAGAAGCGAGGAACGAGGTGATTTTGGCTTGAGAGTGTCTGATCTATCGATTGACTTGCGTTGTTTTCCATAGAAATCTTTAATCAAAGATAGCTATTATTTATACTAACCTCTGCTCGCTCTAAAAAACCTATAATGTCTGCAAAAATGACTCCAAAATACAACAAAATGCAGTCGAGCGCGGCTGGCTGCGACTGCACTAAATAATATTACCTGAAAACCCACATTCCGCACCCTCAACTGTCACATAGACAGTGACAGAATTCTAATTTGACTGCCGAACGGGTGAGAATATTAAATCTGACGGGATAACAACGCCGTCAAAACATGCGTAAAATCTAAGGACATAGCCCTCAAACCTCTATGAAAGAATGCCAGTTTGTTGCGTCTTATTCTCATTAAATCAACTATAATTTCTTGACAAAATTCCATTCCCACTACCCAAGATTGACCGTATAATCCAATCCAAAAACTACTGTGTCGGCGCTGCGAACGCTTGAATTCGGTTAGCCGACCAACATATTTTTGAATTCCCATGTGCATTTTCAACTGATGGGGCTTGTTGATAAGAATGACCCCATCTTTTTTTACCCCAAGATGCCTCCATCTGCGTCCCTTGCGCGTGCGGTCGGCATATCGATCTTGGCTTTTGACGGGGTTGTCACCCGGTCAGGCTTCTGCCACTATCTATGTGACTGTTGAGGGTGCGGAATGTGGGTTCTAAGTATCGATTTCAACCAGTTTAGTTTTTGACGCTAAACCTGACTTAATGCTGATTTTTGATTTTGATACGTTAAACCTTTCTGCCAACAGTGCAATTAACTCTTCATTCGCCTTACCATTCACTGGTGGCGACTTTAAATGTACCGTCAGGCTACCATCGGGTTGTTCTTCGATACTTTGACGTTTTGAATTCGGTTTAACCTTGACTTGTTTTTTCATAGCCAATCTGCCAAATTTGCCGCAACCATAACCAACCCAAAAAGCTGCCTATAACATAGGCAATAAAATCCCAAGCGTCAAATTGACTACCCAAGATTAGTTTGCCCAGTAAGTTAGAGCGCAGCAGTTCTAAAAACGGCGGATGCCAAAGTTGCAAAACTTCGAGGATGCAAGTGACGATGAAAACCCAAATTGGAATTTGTTGCACCGCCTTGCGAGTGGGAATCAGCCAGAAGAATAACAAACACCAGCAAATTTCGTAGGGAATGCTGCTGACATAATTATTAACCACAAACTGAGCAGGGCCAGTGTAAAACTTAGTCAGCAAGCCGAGTAGGAACGAAACTAACAGCGAGAGGATGGTTAAGTTGCGAATAGTTATTTTTTTAACCAAGATTTTAGTTAAACCAAAGGAAAACACCTGTCCGAGTATAGCTTATTGCTCGGACAGGTGAAATTATCAATGTCGAGGAGAACGCTGAACTGTTAAGGATCGTGAGGATTGCCGTAGCCAATTACGGCAATTTTATGGCGATATACAAGTTCGCCGCCGTACCAACCCGAAGCACCGAGAAGGGTGGCGACAATGATAGAAAGTATTATCCCTGTGGGCAAAATTGCTCCGGCGACGTTACCCCAACGCAAGATTAAGTTGATCAGCGTTAGTGCCATTGCAGTTACGTTAAGAAACAGATGCGCCCACCCAGCGGTGCGCTTGCGGACTCGTTCGATTTTCAGGAAGTCGATTAACCCGGTGAGGGCGGCGGCGATGCTGGTTACCAACCCAGCTAATACCAGCCAAAAAGAGGCTCGCGCCCAAAACGCATCTTGCGTGAACCAGTAGACGATATCGGTTAACGGTAGCGCCACCAGAAAAGCGATTGGTAGGGTGACGATAACCGGATGGATGGGATGTCCTGCGATCGCTACCGTACTCGGTATACCCGTGTCGCGATATTCTCTTTCGTCACTTTCTATAACGGGTGGGATATCTGGAGTTCGCGTCATATTTTTCTATCTTGGTAATGGGTAATGGCTAATAACGCAAGTTGCTAGTTACAAATATTGTCGGTTCGATCCCCCCTAACCCCCCAAAACAGCGGGGGGGACCGGATTCAAAGTCCCCCTTGTTAAGGGGGATTTAGGGGGATCGAAAACGCTTAACCTCATAACTAGCAACTTGAGTTAATAGCTAATCGGTCGAGCGGTATACCTAACCCTAAACGCAATAATTTACTCAGGGGATGGCAAGCTTTTGATTTACTTTAAAATATCGTTTTTTTTCTCGTATCTGTCTTACGGTGGAACAACCAATCCAACATTCTCTATCTCTAAGTAGATTGCCGAACTTATGCCCTTGACTGTAGATAGTATAATTAACCCGGGTTTTTAACTACATTAATTCAGCCCAAAAAATGTCAGCAGCTAGAAAGATTTCAGTCAAAAGAAAGATGAAATCAATAGAGATTACCTGACAAGATTCTATTAGTGCTTTTTTGGCATTGTTTAAGAAGAACAAAAGGAGAACCAAGTCATGGTATCGACTCTTGACGACACCAAACGTTTAGCGATCGCAGGTGCTTTAGAAGATATGAAAGCGCTGCAAAACCTGATAATTGAAAACGAGCAAACCCTGAGCGGTGAATGCGCGGATCAAGAAATTTGCGATCGCCTGCGCGATATGCACCGCGACGACCAAAAAAACATGGGCGTTCTCGATACGGTGATTGTGCAATACGGTGTCAAGGGACAGCCAAAACAAACCACTTTAGAAATGGTTGAAAAAACTCGCAAATTGATGTCAGGTTCGGAACTGACTCTATTTGAGAAATTCGCTCAACACGAACTGCTCAAACACGGTCAAGTCATGAAAGGTTTGCTGATTCACAAAGCAGCTCAAGTCGTTGGCGCTGACATCGAAGCCGCAATTACTCCGTTAAATACGCTCAATTTTGAAAACCGCGCTCACCAAGAGCAACTCAAGGGAATTCTGGAAATTTTGGGCGTTCGCGAACTGACGGGTAAAGACCCAGATCAAGGCATTTGGGCACGGGTGCAAGATGCGATCGCCGCCTTCACAGGCGTCGCCGGTAGCGTCGTTACTCGTACCGATACCGAAATGAGCATCCGCGATCTCATCCGCATGGATCACACCAAGGTAAATACCCTGTTCGGCGAGATCCAATCAACTGACGATCCTCAAAAGATTCAAGAATTCTTCGGTCAAATTTACAAAGACTTGAGCGCTCACTCTGAAGCTGAAGAGCAAATCGTTTATCCGGCAGTGCGGCCTTATTACGAAGATACCCAAGAGCTGTATCAAGAACAAGCCGAAATGAAGCAAATGCTGGAGCAAATTAAAACTCTCAGCCCCTCTTCTTCCAACTTCAAAGACCAAGTTAAACAGCTAATGGATGCTGTGATGCACCACGTGCGTCAAGAAGAGAACGAAATGTTCCCGAAGATTCGCGACAACTTCAGCGACGAACAGCAAAAGCAAATGGCTACCGAATTCAAGACAGTTAAATCCCAATTCATGGAAAAGATGGCAGCTGCGATGAAGTAGTCATCTGACTTATAGAAAACCGGGTTTTTTGGCTGGTAAAAACCCGGTTTTTTATGTAAGCATAGGGCGGGGGGGGCGCCCCCCCCCCAACAGATATAAAATTAGTTGGGGGTGGGGGGGCCGCCCCCCCCCCCCAACACCATTTTAATTTGGGTGGGGGGGGGCCCCCCCCCCCCGCCCTATGCTTACATAAAAAACCGGGTTTTTACCAGCCAAAAAACCCGGTTTTCTA
>NZ_JBHFNP010000103.1:0-13872 GCF_041929235.1 Microseira sp. BLCC-F43 | reverse complement strand
GAACTACAACCGAGGCTTTAAAACCTTTGTTTATTCCTAAGTCCTTGTTTTGCGGACTTCGTTTGTGTAGGCGCACGCTTAAGGGTGCGAACTACAAACCTGGATATAAATCCTTTGTTTTTTCCTAAGACCGTGTTTTGCGGACTTAGTTTGTGTATGCGCACGCTTAAGTGTGCGAACTACAACGCAGGCGTTAAAACCTTTGTTTTTTCCTAATTCCTTGTTTTGCGGACTTGGTTTGTGTAGGCGCACGCTTAAGGGTGCGAACTACCTTCATGCTTAAACCGCCAATAATTGCTCATAGACGGACTCAACATTCCGGGATTGAGATGATACATCTGCTTCCAAATTCTTCAGCCGCTTGACTTCGGTTTCCCGATTAATTTCGCGGGATTCTTTCTGTTTGAGCAGGTTATCTAACTCAGCTTTGCGCGAATTAATATCATCATCAATCCGCTTGCTGACTTCCCGTTCGTAGCTATCAAAACAATCTTTAACTGCTTGATGAATTGATTGCCATTGTTCTTGGGCTAATTGCGGTAAGTGTTTGACAAACTCTTTTTTGGTGGCTTTAACTAATTCTTTTCTGCCTTGCTCGACTTGCAATGCACCAACTCCCAAACCGAGTAGAACAAAACCTAATGGCCCCGCAATAAAGGAAACGGAAAAAATTGATAAAAAGCTCCAAATTCCAATCACGGCGATCCAGTTGACTAGGATATTTTTCCAGTCAAAACCTACACTGGCTAGCAATAAACCTGCTGGGTTGGCTGAAGCTAGGGAAATAAAGCCCATCGCCCAACTTGCCCAAGATGGCGAATTGTCATCAGATTCGAGATTGGTAGTGTAGATCTTTTGCCCGATTAGCTTTTCATTAATCGCCCCGGCTACTTGATTGTAAGCTGCGCCAAAGTTAGCCGCTTTTCTAGTTAGTTCTGAGAAAGCTTCTCGCATTTCTCCGGTGGCGGTGAGTTCCCAAGCAGAAATCTTATCGTTGAGATACTGTTGGAATGCTTGTTGAAACGCGGCGTTGAATTCTTCTCGCCTTCCGGCACTTAAGAATTCGAGAAATCCGATATCGGGTTGATAGCGCAAGAAATCGGTTTCAAAGGTGTTGCCTAAGTTTAAAATATAGTTGCGGAAAGAGTCGGCGATCGCACGCGCCTTACTATCCCGAACTGCCAGAATTTCTCCCTTGAATTCGTCGCGAATTTGCGTCAGTTTTTTGAATTCCGGCTCAACTGATTCAATTCGTCGTTTCAATTCATTGACATCTTGCTCTAATAATGGTATGCGCCGGTCAACTGCTTCGCGGACATGGTTGTAGGTTTGGCGGGCGAGGGTTCTGGCTTGTCTGAGTTCTGCGATCGCCCGTTCTTGGGTTAAAAATGTACTCAGAGCCTCTATAAACCCTGGAAAACCCGTTCCTTCCAACGTATCCTCTGGATTTTTCAACCGCCGCCGCAACGCATTAATCGAGGATAATTCAAACACCCTTTCCTCGTAAATATCGTGACCATCGACTTGACAATATTCCGCTAAATTGCTCTCAAAAACTTGACGCAGTTTGGATTCTGCCGCTTCTAATTCTTCTGCATCATCGGGATCTATGACCGATTTCCGAACTTCATCCCAAGCATTAATTAAAAAGAAAACCGTCAGCCCTCGCCCTTTGATGTAATTTTCTAAATAGCGGCGTTCGGCTAACGTACAAGGCTGGTCAGCTCTCAACACAAACAAAATTGCATGGCAATTATTGATGTAATTTAGCGAAATTTCGTTGCGCGCTTCCGTATCGTTTAGTCCCGGACTGTCTACAATTTCAATTCCCTTTTCCAGCAGCGGTAAAGGATACTCTACTACTGCATATTCAACATCGGGAAAGGCAATCTTTTTCTGTTCTTCTAGTCTTTTTGCCTCCTCTGGGTCGATGGTATATTCCTGCTTGAAGGTTTTAAAATCCATTCTGTGAGGACTTTTACCGTCTTTAAAGTAAACGGTGACTTTCTTTTCCGAACCGTAGCGTAAAACCGTTAGCACTGCGGTGCAAGGGTTTACGTCGCTGGGCAACAAATTTTCGCCTAATAAGGCATTGAGCAAAGTACTTTTGCCCCGTTTCATATCTCCCAAAACTAGCAGGCGAAATACACCCCGGCGTAAGTTTTGACTGGCTAAGGTTAAATCTTCTATATTTCGCTCCAAACCCAATCCTCCAGAAGAGGATTCGCCTGCGGATTCCCCTTGTTTTAAAGTGTCGATTATTCGGTCAAGACAACCGACAATTTCGCGGCGGACTTTGGCAACTTTTTCCAAGTCTCCCAGCAAACTTCCAGCGGTAACTGTAGAACTCATGGCGGTAATATCCTATTTAAGAGTTGCGGTTTCCTGAATTAAAGAAAATTAGGTAAGCAAACCAAGCAATTCCTGCCACAATTACGACTCCCGTCAGCCATGAGGCTATTTTAAGGCTGATAATCGTCACAACAACAAGACCGAAAAATTTACCGACATTTGCGAGTTTCTTCAGCGAAAGTTTCCGCGATTTCTCGGGAGTCTGCCGACTTGTTTGATACAGCGGTGGATCGCTCCGGTTGATTTCCGCCTCTAATTCCCGCAGTCGAATTGCCCGTTCTCGTTCCTCAAGCTCTCGTTCGCGTCGCCGCAGTTCGCTTTCTTTACCATTAGGAGAATTCATTTTTATTTACCCCGTCTTGGTCATCTATGCGTTACCAATTTAACTTCAGCACATTGGCAATGGCTAGTGCAACACACAGCGAAATTTTGTAGCGCCAGCACTTGGCAGGGACAGCCAATGCGTACAACAATGAAGAAAACACCCACTCACTACAGCGAGATGCTCGACCATCTTTCCCCGAACCTAGAAACCGGGTTTGGAGCGTATATCTCTCGTTTCAAAGCGACGATTTTTCATAGAAACCCGGAATATGAGCGTCAGTCCTATTTCCATCAGCTTGTCCGGTTTTGCCCGCAGTCTGGCGTTTCACGACAGCTTCTTGGTTTTATGCGCTATATGGCGGTAAACTTAGACACTAAACAGGCGGCGTTAGTACTCGCTCCAGAGGGTTATCGCTTTGAAGCAGTTTGCCACCAGCCGTAATAATAGAAATAACGATGGATTTCCTGACTATTTTGGGATTAATCGCCGGAACCTTAACGACTATCTCTTTTTTGCCGCAGGTGATTAAAACCTGGCAATCTAAATCTGCCAAAGATTTCTCGTTTGGAATGCTGGTTACTTTTAGTTTGGGTGTATTTCTGTGGTTAGTTTATGGCATCGGTAAAAATGAATTGCCGATTATTCTTCCTAACTTCGTGACGTTGGTGTTGAACTCGTTGATTATCCTGCTCAAATTCAAGTATCGATAAATTAGAGGAGACAGATCGTGACTGACAACATACATAACGAAAACGATAAAGTTTCTACCCTTTCCTTACCTGCGGAAGCTGCAAAGACGCGGATACGACCTTGGGGTACCGTTACAGTTTTAGAAGAATCTGAACGCTACCGCATTAATCGGATTGAAATTAAACCCGGTCAACATATGAGTAGCCAAATGCACTATCACCGCAGCGAACACTGGATCGTTGTTTCCGGTACTGCTAAGGTGATTTGCGATGGTAAAGAAACTGTCGTTATGCAAAAACAATCCACCTATGTGCCGATGTGTACGCCGCACCGGGTGGAAAATCCAGGGGTGATTCCCCTCGTGATGATTGAAGTCCAAAATGGCGAATATCTGGGAGAAGATGATATCATCCGCTTCGGAGAAGATCCGGAAAATAAAAGCCATTAAGAAACCCGGTTTCTCTCCCCCAAGTTTTTGCCAACAAACTCAGGACTGACGCCAAGCAACCGGGTTTCTCCAAAGAAACCCGGTTTCTCTCCCCCAAGTTTTTGCCAACAAACTATTGATCTAGTTTAGTAATTAACCATCGATATGATTGTTATCGTTATGGGTGTTTCTGGGTCGGGAAAATCTACCATTGGCAAGATGCTGGCATCAGAATTAAATTGGGAATTTTACGATGCGGACTCGTTCCATCCATCAGCTAATATTGAAAAGATGCGCCAAGGTATTCCCCTCACCGATGCGGATCGAATGCCTTGGTTATTAACATTGCAAGAAGCGATCGCCAGCTTATTACAACAAGATCGCAATGCAGTACTGGCCTGTTCTGCCCTAAAATCAAGCTATCGCGAGATTATGTTGCACAATTGCGATCGCTCGCGCATCCGCCTAGTCTACCTTAAAGGCAGTTTCCAACTCATCCAACAACGGCTCAAACAGCGCCAAAATCACTATATGAGCCAAAATTTATTGCAAAGCCAATTCGACACCCTGGAAGAACCAGAAGACGCAATTTGTGTAGATATCTCCCAACCGATGGATGCGATCGTTCAGCAAATCTATCGGCTGCTAATGGCTAATGGCTAATGGCTAATGGCTAATCAAACAAACTTTTTGGTTCACCAGCGTAATTCCGCAATTAGCAATTAGCAATTAGCAATTACCCATTAGCAATTACCCATCAAAAAGCAATTCAAATTCAGTCCGTAATGAATTTACGTCAGCCACTCTCCCAACTAATAGATTTTCGCGTCCGGCATCTTGGAGCCGAGATTTCCAATATTCAATACTCTCCGAATTGTGCATCCAAAAATTAATCACGCTATCGACAACTTTATCTAAATCCCAACTTTGATTCGGCGAAATATTTTCCACCGATTGAATTAAGGCGTCCAGGCTACATTTATAACTAGCCACATATTCCACCCCCGTCGGTTGTTTTTGTTGCCGCTCTTGTTGCTGGTTAAAAAAGTACAGAATCGGAGAAACGCCCAGGATCTCAAAAGTGTAGCTCATACTCAACTCCTAAAATCATTTTGGATTTTGGCTTAGCACTCTTTGCGTTTTAGTGCTAAACTAGATTGGGGTTTTAAATTAGCACTCTGGCGGTTTTAGTGCTAAATTAAAATCGGGTTAGTTTTAGCACTCACCTTCTTTTAGTGCCAATGTAAAACTCCGGACAAAACGTCCGTTGCGAGTGAATTAGTTGCATAATTACTAATATTAATACTAAGTTCTAGAAGATGGTATAGTAACTAAATTTACAAATTAGTTACTCCAGAGCGAGTTATCCTGACGCGGCAATATTACTGATGACAGATGTTAGAACTATACACTGGCGAACTGGCGGCGCTTTTAGCCGCGTTTTTATGGGCGGCAGCTTCAACGGTATATTCGCGCCTGGGGCAGAAGATACCGCCGTTGGAGTTAAACTTACTTAAAGGGGTGGTAGCGATCGCATTCCTCATCGTCACCCTCGCCATCCAGGGTGAATGGCTACCAGACTTGAATTGGGTAGCGATTAGTTTCCTCCTCACGAGCGGTATATTCGGAATCGGCATCGGCGACACGGCTTTTTTTTGGGCGATCAATCTACTAGGAGCGCGACGGACGCTATTATTAAAAACCTTGACTTCTCCCTTAGTAGCATTGCTGGCGCTAATTTTCTTACAAGAAACATTAACGCCAACCGACTGGTGCGGTATTTTATTAACCCTATTGGGAATCGCATGGGTAATTAGCGAACGAGTTTCGGCGACAACAGATACAACTAACCACTTCCTACCAGGAATTAGCTGGGCAATTGTAGCGACATTCGGAGATGCAACAGGTGCAATTTTATCTCGCGCGGCACTAACTCAATCTAATATTATCCCCATGTGGAGTACGCTTTTGCGGCTGAGTGCTGGCGTATTGGTATTATTACTGTGGCTGTTAGTAAAAGCCAGAGGAGCAGAGGAGCAGACGGGCAGAGGAGAAATTAATAATTTATCCACTAAATTCACCCCCCAAGGCATTGGGGGCTGGGGGGGATCGTCCGTCAATATATCGCCCAAGTTGTTAGGGATTATCGCCATCACTTCATTTTTCAGTACCTACTTGGGAATCTTTCTTCAGCAGATTTCACTCAAATTTACTGCCGCTGGAATTGCTCAAACCTTGGGCGCGACTAGCCCTTTATTTGTTCTCCCTTTTGCGATTTGGATGGGCGATAAAGTCAGCTTAAGAGCATTTTTGGGAGTTTTAATTGCTTTGGCTGGGGTGTGGTTATTGTTTAGAGTTTGATAGATATAATCCCCTTTTGCGATCGCAAACAACTACAGCGATCGCTCCCGACCGAACCTCTTGACGAATGGAACCAATGGCGCTATGCTCTGTTTTTAAGGTTGTTTTCCTTAAACAGACGGCAACCTGGTTCGCCCAAAAACCTAGTATCGCTACCCAAAGCTGTTAGCGCAGCAATGGATAGCTTGACCCCCCAAACTGTCAGGAGCAGTCCGGGAGGCTAATTGAGAATTGTAACATTTTCTCTCTAGCCACCCTGCTTTGAGCTGCCTGCGGGGTGGCTAGATTTTTGGTTTTTCCGAAAAAAACAGAAAAATCAGGAGAAAATATCATGGCCCAAGAGTTTTTGCCAGACTCGACTGGATCTGCACGTCCAAATTCTGACGCAGGAGAAGACGATCGGGAAACCGTGCAGATATTGATTATCAGTTCTCGCGATGGGGTGATAGAAACAATACACAGCTTGTACGCAAAAGAGTTTGCTCAAGTAGACGAATGGAGTCCACCGCAACCAACGAAAAAACCTGGTAAGATGGTAAGCATTCTTACCCGTTACCGCAAACTACGACCGATTAAATTACCGCCGAGAAAATCGGGAAGTTAATTTTTAGATTTGTAGGGGCACGGCACGATTAAATATTCGGCACAAGCAGAAGAATATCTATGCTGCCGTGCCCCTACCGCACACGCTTGGCGAGCGCAAAATGCCACAATCGGGAGCGAGTATGATATCTGTCGCCAGTGAAACAGAAGAAGATATTGCAGCGATTCGCGAGGTAGTTACCGCAGCATTTGGTCGCCCAAACGAAGCTGCATTAGTAGAAATTATCCGCAATTCGCCTAATTTTATCCCCGAACTTTCCTTAGTTGCGAAAGAAGATGGAAAGGTGCTGGGTCATATTTTATTCAGCCCCATTGCCATTGAAACACAAAAGGGGAATGTGGAAGCGATCGCCCTAGCCCCTCTTTGCGTCAAACCCACCCATCAGCGTCAAAGCATCGGCGCGCAACTCGTACAAGCAGGTATAACAAAGTGCCGCGAATTAGATCGTAACATTATCATCCTTCTCGGTCATCCACACTACTATCCACGCTTCGGTTTCGAGACAGCAAGTAAATTCGGCATTCAAGCACCATTTACAGTTCCCGACGAAGCATTTATGGTATTAGAACTCAAACCTGGCGCATTAACAGGTATCAGCGGAATCGTGAGATATCCTGATTATTTTAATGAGGTTTAAAATAATGACTATTAAACTAGACCAATATAAACAACAAATTGCCGATTTATACAGCCGCAGAAGCGACACCTACGATCGAAGCGAGTGGCATACTCAAATTGCCCATCGTCTAGTCGAATACGCAGAAATTAGCGCCGGACAGCAAGTGTTAGACATTGCAACGGGAACTGGAATGGTGGCAATAGAAGCAGCCCAAATAGTAGGAGATAAAGGAAGAGTAATTGCGGTAGATATTTCCACAGGAATGCTGGAACAACTACAACGAAAAATAGACGCATTAAAATTAAACAATATAGAGATAATGCTAGCCGATGCCGAAGCATTGGAACTGGCGGAAAATAGTTGCGATCGCATCCTCTGTTCCTCAGCATTAATCTGGCTGATGGACATCCCCGCCAGATTACGAACTTGGCATCAATTCCTCAAACCAGGAGGACTAATTGGCTTTCATGGATTTGCAGACACCGCGTTTATTGGCGGCGTTATCCAGAAACAGGTATTCAAAAAATATGGTGTTTCATTAATATACAACGACATCACAGGCACAGCAGAAAAATGCCATAACTTACTGCAACAAGCAGGCTTTGAAGACATTGAGGTCAAAACCGAACAATATGGCAACTATATAAGTTTGGAACAGGCAAAACAGATGTGGATAGCAAACCCCAACAGTCCCACACCTGGACTATTAACCAATCCCCTTTCCCAACTCTCACCCGCACAACTAGAGCAAGCAAAAGCAGAATTTGATGCCGAACTAGAAACATTAGTAACCGAACAAGGCATTTGGAACGATATTACCATCTATTTTACCTTCGGTCACAAAAACGCCTCTTAACAACCTCTCTTTTCTTCTTCTCTCTGCGTCCTCTGCGCCTCTGCGGTTCATTTAATTAGGGATTGGACGGGAGAGAGGAATTTTGCGATCGCATACACCATCACCCTACAGATATATTGCATATATGTACAATTGTTACAAAATTGCTCAAAAACTTCACAATAGTTTGAGAGCATTCAAATTATGATTAACCTCTGATTTAGTAAACTCAAGCACTTGACTAATTCAACAGAACCAAATATAACGCTTCTTTATTTCAAAATGTTACAAATATTGCGGATTGCTACAAAACCACCGAATAACTTTATAAGACTTAGATCGCATTCAAATTATCATAAATCCATAATTATCTGGAGATAAATTTCCAATTTCTTGAAATTTAGTAGCCAGATATACAGTTAGGCGGCTTGAGTATTTCTTACTATGCAAGTGGATAAAGAAACGCTACAACTTAATTGAGTTCCGAAAAGGTTGTAGCCCAAGGAATCAAAAGAAGTCGAAGGTTTAACCCAAAGCAATCCGAACTACAAAGGTTAAACAATCCTTCAGAAAGTGTGAACTCAGCAGAGCAAATATTTCTCGAACGCAACAAACAGACCAACAACTAGGAGGTCTAGATATGAGAAAGATAGCTGTTTACGGGAAAGGCGGGATTGGTAAATCCACAACTACACAAAACACCGTAGCTGGATTAGTTGAAATGGGTCGTAAAGTGATGATCGTAGGATGCGACCCCAAAGCAGACTCTACAAGACTGTTACTCGGTGGCTTACACCAAAAAAGCGTACTCGACACCTTGCGGGAAGAAGGCGAAGACGTTGACTTAGAAGATATCCGCAAGACAGGTTGGGGCAACACCCTGTGCGTAGAATCTGGCGGTCCAGAACCGGGCGTAGGTTGTGCAGGTAGAGGCATTATTACCTCAATTGGTTTGCTAGAACAACTCGGCGCATACGACCAAGAAGTTGGACTAGATTATGCCTTCTACGATGTATTGGGAGACGTAGTTTGTGGTGGTTTCGCCATGCCAATTCGGGAAGGCAAAGCCCAAGAAATCTACATCGTCACTTCTGGCGAAATGATGGCAATGTACGCTGCAAATAACATCTGCCGAGGCATTAAGAAATACGCTGCACAAGGTGGCGTGCGCTTAGGCGGCTTAATTTGCAACTCCCGCAAAGTAGACCGAGAAGCAGACCTAATTATGGCGCTTGCTGACGCCCTCGGCACGCAAATGATCTACTTCTTACCCCGCGACAATATGGTTCAACGGGCAGAATTAAACCGCAAGACGGTGATTGACTATGCACCAGATAGCGAACAAGCGCAACACTATCGCAACCTGGCGACAGCAATTGACGGAAACACCAATCAAGTCATTCCCACTCCATTAAAGAATGACGACCTGGAAAAACTGCTGGTTAAATTCGGTTTGTTCGACTAAAAGATTTTGGATGCAAGGATTTTGGATTTTGGATTGCCGATTGTGGATTCAGTAGGGGCACGGCGTCATTCAGTATTGTAACTAACCCGAAAATATTCTCATGCCGTGCCCCTACTGAGGATATTTGTCGATTTCAGTCCAAGTTACCGAACCCGAAAAGATGCGATTCAAATTGTATTCTCTCCATCTAAAATCCCAAATCTAAAATCTAAAATCAGCGCATTCATGACAGAAGTCAGAATGATTTGATCTGTGAAGTTGCTGACTTCTGAATTCAGAATTCTGCACAAGGAGAAACATCATGGTCATGTCAGATGACATTAAATTGGCACAAGCGCCGATTACCGATCAAAAAACTGCTATTGAAGAAATGGTAACGGCGTATCCCCCCAAAGTTGCGAAAAAACGGGGCAAACAAATCATCGTCCGCGACTCATCCCAAGAAAATCAACCAATTCAAGCCAACGTGCGGACTGTTCCCGGAATTATTACCCAACGCCACTGTGCATTCGCAGGTTGCAAAGGCGTGGTTGTCGGCCCATTTGGCGATGTATTGCACATTGTTCACGGCCCAGTTGGCTGTTCTTACTACACTTGGATGACGCGGCGGAATCAATATAAAACCCGCGAAGATGGCAAGAATTTTTTGAGTTATTGCGTCACCACCGACATGCAAGACTCGGACATCGTGTTTGGTGGCGTGAAGAAATTGCGTCAAGCGGTGTTAGAAGGCTATCAAATTTTCAAACCTAATGCGATTACCATCTGTGCAACTTGTCCGGTGGGATTAATTGGGGATGATATCCAAGCCGTTGCGAAAGAAATGACGGAAGAATTGGGCATCTCAGTTGTTGCATTTAACTGCGAAGGTTATAAAGGCGTTTCCCAATCAGCCGGACACCACATTGCTAATAACGGATTTTTCAAACATTGGGTTGGCGAAGGCGAAGCGAAAGCAGAAGAAAAAGCAGGCTTCACCGTCAACATGATGGGCGAATACAACATCGGCGGCGATGCTTGGGAAATTGAACGGGTGTTGAATAAGTGCGGCATTAAAGTTCTCGCGTCATTCAGCGGCGACGGCACTTACGATGCAGCCACCAAAGCTCACGAAGCCAAATTAAACTTAGTAATGTGCCACCGTTCCATCAATTACATGGCACAAATGATGGAAACGAAGTTTGGCGTACCTTGGATGAAGGTTAACTTTATTGGGGTACAGGCATTTACTAAGTCCTTACGCAAGATTGCCCAATACTTTGATGACCCAGAATTGACAGCTAGAATCGAAGCGGTTATCGAAGAAGAAGTGGCAGAGGCGGAGGCAGAAATTGCGCCGATTCGAGAGCGTTTAACCGGAAAAACTGCAATTCTATTCGTGGGTGGCTCTCGCGCTCACCACTATCAAGATGTATTCGCCGATTTGGGGATTAAAACCATCGCCGCTGGCTATGAGTTTGCCCACCGGGATGATTACGAAGGTCGGCAAGTTATCCCCTCTTTGAAGATAGATGCGGACTCGCGCAACATTGAAGAATTGCACGTGGAACGCGACGAAGAAAAATACAATCCTCCCAAACCCCAAGAAGTCCTCGACTGGATGCGGGAACAAGGATTAATCGGCAAATATGACGGCATGATTCCAGAAATGGGCGAAGGAACTTTGGTAATTGATGATGTGTCGCACCACGAACTGGAAGTTTTAATCAATCGCTTCAAACCAGACATCATCGGTTCTGGAATCAAGGACAAATACATCGTTGAAAAATGGGGCGTTCCTTGCAAACAACTGCACAATTACGACTACGGCGGGCCATTTGCTGGTTACCGAGGTGCAGTTAACTTTGCCAAAGATATCGATATGCGGATTAACACCCCTGCTTGGAAGCAGATTGCGCCTCCTTGGAAGAAGTAGGAAATTGAAGATTGCAGATTTTAGATTTGAGATTTCAAGTTTAACTTCAATTTGCAATCTGCAATCTTCAATTTGAAATTACCCCCTCGCTACAGTCTGAAGAAAAATGAGGAATTAAGATCATGTTAGACGCCACACCTAAAGAAATCTTTGAACGCGAAGCTCTCCGGATTAACCCTGCTAAAACTTGTCAACCAATTGGGGCAATGTACGCCGCTTTAGGTATTCACAATTGTTTGCCTCACTCCCACGGTTCTCAAGGTTGCTGTTCTTTCCACCGTTCCCACTTAACTCGCCATTACCGCGAACCAATCATTGCCTCTACCAGTTCTTTTACTGAAGGCGCGGCGGTGTTCGGAGGTGGTACAAATATTGTGCAATCGTTGCAAACAATTTTTACTACTTACGACCCGGATATTGTGGCAATTAGTACGACTTGTTTGTCAGAAACGATTGGGGATGATATTCCTACTTACATCTCCCAAGCGTATGAAGAAGGAGTCGTGCCGGAAGGCAAGTTAGTGATTCACTGCAATACACCCAGTTACGTCGGTTCCCACATTACGGGATGGTCTAACATGACTGCTGGGATGGTGAAATATCTCTCGACTAAAACAGAGAATTCGCTTCAGCAAATTAACGTGATTCCCGGTTATGTAGAACCGTCGGATACGCGACAAGTGAAACAATTGCTGAAACAAATGGGCGTGAATTTTGTGGTGTTCCCGGATACTTCTGATGTGGTAGATACGCCACAAACAGGTAGATATCAAATGTATCCCAAAGGTGGAACTACCATCGAACAATTACGCAGTACTGGAGATAGTCAAGCGACGATCGCATTAGGCACTTTCGCTAGCGAACAAGCTGCGATCGCTCTCCAAGAGAAATGCGGAGTTCCCTATCGCTTACTCGAACTTCCCATCGGTTTAGCAGCAAGCGATCGCTTTGTACAAAATATCATCGAACTCACGGGTGCAACTCCCCCAGAAGAACTCGAAGATGAACGGGGACGCCTGGTAGACATCATGACCGATATGTTGCAATACACCTATCGCAAGCGCGTAGCAGTGTATGGCGATCCGGATCAAATGGTTGCGCTAACAGAATTTTTGGTCAGTTGCGGAATGCATCCAGTGTACGTTATTACAGGTAGCCCCGCAGGCAAACGCTTCGAGGAACGAGTCAAAGAAATCCTCAAAGATACCGTACCAAATGCAGTTGTAAAAGCCGATACTGACCTGTTCTACCTGCATCAATTGATTAAGAACGAACCAGTAGATCTGCTAATTGGGAACGAATATGGCAAGTATATTGCTCGCGCTGAAGATATTCCAATTGTGCGCTTTGGTTTCCCGATTTTGGATCGCGTTGGTCACAGCTATTTCCCAACAGTTGGCTATCAAGGCGGTATCTACTTGCTGTGTAACATTTTGAACACCATTCTCGAACGGTTAGACCGCGATGCTGCTGACGAAACGTTTGAATTGGTTAGATAGGTAATGGCTAATGGGTAATGGGTAATGGGTAATGGACAATTTTGGATTTTGGATTGGTAATGTATACCAGAAATCATATCATATCCGTTGAATTGCCCATAATAAAAAAACCTCACCCAGTCGTTGCGTAGGGACACGGCATCATAGATATCTCGGACAAACAGATAACGTTAATCGTGCCGTGTCCCGGCTGATGATTATGGGTAATCGACCGGACATGATATCAATCACCAATTACCAATCACCAATTACCAATTACCAATTACCAATTAGCAAAAGGAGGAAGTTATGAAGAAACCAAAACACCACATTTTTGTCTGTTCTAGCTTTAGATTCACGGGTGAAGCAAAGGGTGCGTGCCGCCGCAAAAATTCTACCTCATTGATTCAATATCTCGAAACCGAATTAAGCGATCGCGGCCTAGATGATGTTCTCGTTTCTCCAACTGGTTGTTTGAAACTTTGCGAAAAAGGCCCAGTGATGATGGTATATCCGGATAACTACTGGTACGGCGAAGTAGATGAAGATGCAATTGATACCATCCTCGATGCGCTAGAAGAAGGTAAACCCGCTCTTGACTACCTGTTTGTTAATTGAACATGGCGATCCCCCCTAGCCCCCCTTGCGAAGGGGGGAACCTGAAAGCCCCCTTGCGAAGGGGGGAACCTGAAAGCCCCCTTGCGAAGGGGGGAACCTGAAAGCCCCCTTGCGAAGGGGGGAACCTGAAAGCCCCCTTGCGAAGGGGGGAACCTGAAAGCCCCCTTGCGAAGGGGGGAACCT
>NZ_JBHFNP010000102.1:0-4226 GCF_041929235.1 Microseira sp. BLCC-F43 | reverse complement strand
TCTTCTTCTTTCTTTGTGTCCTAAAACGCTATCGCGTTTCGCTTCGCTATCGCGTCTATGCGCTGCGCGCACGCACTCGCGTTCGCGGTTAAATAAGGGGTCTCATGGAAGCAGATTTTGTATTACACAACGATACTAAATAGTAGATGGTGCGTTACGCGATCGCTAACGCACCCTACATATAGAAACTTCCGTTTAAGGGGCAGGCAGTCAAAAACCAAACAGGGAAAGGGTTTAGGACTTATTGGAGAGGTCTATTGTGTTTTTCAGCGACTCTTGCCCGATAGTCTGCATCAGTACCGGACATCATTAATTGACGGGATCGGGCCTGGGCGGTCAAGGCGTACAATCGACTTCAAGGGTTGGGTTTGAAGGATTAAGATCGCCTTGCCCGTCCTACATTTCTGCTTAATTTGTTGAAAAAACATGAACGCAGCGAAAGACCACTATGACCGGCAACTTGCTTCGGTTTACAGTTGGATGGCGGGTACTCCAGAAGCAGCATTCCAACGCAATCGCGATCTTTTTCGCCAGCTTGCAATCGATTCAACTCCGCGAGGATTGGCTGTTGATTTAGGAGCGGGATCGGGATTTCAATCCATTCCATTAGCCGAGTTGGGGTTCTCAGTCGTTGCTGTCGATTTTTGTGCGGCCCTGTTGTCTGAATTGCGCGATCGCTTAAAAGCCTAAAACCTTATCCGCGCCCAGAATTAAACTTGGGATATCGTTGTTTTCCACTGCCAACTGCGCGCCCGGTCGCAGGGAATTCGCATCAATACCAACTGCTTCCGCACATACCGGGCAAACCCTCACTGTACCGCCTGCGCTTAAAAAGTCTTGGTAGAGCTCTGCCAGTGTCATATTTTTCTTTCCCCATCGTAAATCGAGCGGTTGTGTGACATCGACAATGCGCACGCCCTCTAAGGTGAGAAGTAGGGTCACTTGCGCCCCTTGCTTCTGCAAATTGGAAGCCAGTTTAAGAGCCATGAAGACGGCATGGAGATCGTCAGTCCCGTGCGTGAGATGTACGACGATCTTCTGGTTATTCGCGCTCGGTACGGGCGTTGCTGGATTTTGATGCTGAGCAGAGACTGACGATTGAGAAACCAAAATAGTTAAGGCTGGCGTTCCTAACAGCACAATTGCTCCGACGGTAATTCCAACCCCTATCTTTGGCACGCGATTTTTTTTCATGGCTCAATCGTCAAAAACAAAGAACTCATCACAAGCTTTATAAGCCGTTCCTCGATTTGTCAAAAGACGGGCTGTCAAAGTCATCTTCCGCTGGGGCAATCCTAAAGAAAATCTGTAATTTCTAAAAGTTTGACTTCCGGTCTTTAGCTCGAACCCACAGAAATTTGTTACAAGCAATAACGTTAGGCGACATTTCTTGATAAATAAAACTCTGGGTGAGGCATTAGCTATGGATTTTCTGACGAACTCCGTGGTTTTGTCGCGGATGCAATTTGCTCTAACTGCAATTTTTCATATGCTTTGGCCCGTCCTCACGACAGGGATGGCCATTTACCTAGTAATTGTCGAAGGACTGTGGCTGAAAACCAAGAATCCCGATTACTATCGTCACGCGCGATTTTGGTCGAAGTTGTACGTTCTTAATTTTGGCATTGGGGTTGCATCCGGACTGCCGATGGAATTTCAGTTCGGCACCAACTGGGCCCCCTTTTCCGAGGCGGTGGGCGATTTCTTTGGCAGTATTTTAGGTTTTGAAGCGTCGATGGCCTTTATGTTGGAGGCCGGTTTTTTGGGCATTATGCTCTTTGGATGGGAGCGAGTGCCGCCCCCCATTCACTACCTGGCAACGATTATGGTTGCTTTTGGCGCAAATTTATCGACGTTTTGGATTTTAGTTGCGAATTCTTGGCTGCAAACTCCGGCGGGTGGGACGTTTGTTAACGGCAAGTTTGTGGTGAGCGACTACTTCCAGGCCATTTTCAATCCCTTCATGGTCAATAGCGTCCTCCATATGTTTTTTGCCACCTTGGAGACTTCGCTGTTTGTCATCGGTGGAATCAGCGCTTGGTATATTCTCAATCGCCGTCACGAGGCATTTTTTGCCAAGTCGTTCAAGATCGTTCTCGCCGCCGCGATCGCGGTAGCCCCGTTACAAATCTTCATCGGCCATCTGAGTGCCGAACAAGTCTATCGCTATCAACCCACAAAACTGGCCGCGATCGAGGCGCAGTGGGAAACCCTTCCCGCCGGACAATCGGCCGATTGGAGTCTGGTAGCCATTCCCAACGAAAAAAGCGAACGCAATGATTGGGAAATCAAAGTTCCCAAAGCCTTAAGTTACATTCTGGAACTCAAACCGACCCTTTCCGAACCCGTGCGCGGACTCAAGGAATGGCAACCGGAAAATCGTCCTCGCATGGTGGGATTGATTTACTACTCGTTCCGGATCATGAGCGGTATTGGGTTCTTTTTAGCGGGTTTGATGCTTTTAAGCGTCGTTCGATGGTTGCGCGGGAAACTTACTGCCGATGGGATCGCACAACAAAAATGGCTCCTCATCGGTTGGATTTTCTCCGCACCGCTCGGTTACATCGCCGTGGAAGCGGGTTGGATCGTGCGTTGCGTGGGACGACAACCTTGGACGGTTTACGGCGAACTGCGCACGGCGGATGCAGCTTCCCAGTTGCCGGCCGGGGAGGTGCTGGCATCTTTAACTGGGTTTGTGGTTCTCTATACCCTCCTATTGATTGCTGCCCTCTATTTTGGCAGCCGCATCATTCGCCGAGGGCCGAATCTGGAGTTGCCGATCCCCAAAGAAGCCGTGCAACCCACGCTGGATACGACTCCCGCCCAACACGAACCCGACCGCCGTCCGGTCGAAGCGCAGCAATAGGAGAACGATATGGACGCATTAGAACATTTCTTGCCTCAAGTTTGGTTTGTGATTCTCGGGCTATTTCTGTTTCTTTATATCCTGCTCGACGGATTCGATTTGGGCATTGGCATCCTTTCTCTCACGGCATCAACGGAAGAGCGTCGCAGCATTCTGATGACCAGCTTGGGCAATGTCTGGGATGCGAATGAAACTTGGTTGGTGTTGATGGGAGGCGCTTTATTCGGGGCGTTTCCCCTCGCCTACGCTACAATTCTCAATGCCTTGTATATCCCGGCTGTCGTGATGATCGTCGGACTGATTTTGCGGGCTGTTGCCTTTGAGTTTCGGGAGAATGCCGATCGCAAATTCTTTTGGAACCTGGCTTTTGGTGCGGGAAGTTTCCTGGCTGCTTTGGGTCAGGGATTTGCCCTCGGTACGGTGTTTGAAGGGATCGCCGTAGATGAGGCCGGACATTTTATCGGTGGGATGTGGGATTGGCTGAGTTGGCGATCGCTTTTGGTCGCGTTAACCTTAATTCAAGGGTACGTGCTGATTGGCTCTACTTACCTGGTGATGAAAACCACTGGCGAATTGCAACAAACTCACTACAAGACGGCGAAACTGGCTGCTTGGACGACGCTAATTGGCGCAGTTTTTATTACGGTCAGCACGCCCATTTTCTCCGAACAGGCGCGATCGCGCTTGTTTGAAACCCCGCAACTTTGCTTCTTTGCTGCGATTCCCGTCCTCGGCGGACTGTTGATTGGGTTCCTGTTGCAAAGTCTCAATCGTCAGGAAGAACGAGCGCCTTTCGTCTGGACGATGCTGATTTTTTTGCTCTCCTTTCTCGGTTTGGGGCTAGTGATTTTTCCCTACATCATCCCGCCCAAAATTACCATTTACCAAGCGGCTGCATCCCCCAGCGCTTTGGTATTCATGATTGTCTTTATCGGGTTTTTGATTCCGATAATGTTGTTTTACAACATCTATAATTACGTGGTCTTTCGCGGGAAAGTGACCGGAGGGCATTAAGTCCCCGGACATCATGATTTACGCTATCAATTCAGGCGCGGGCAAGGCGTATAATTATCCTCTGGATTGGGTTTGAAGGATTAAGATCGCCTTGCCCGTCCTACATTTCTGCTGAATTTGTTGAAAAAATGGGTAGGGGCAAAGAATTCTGGCAAAAATTTATGAAATCAGGACTTATCCAAATCCATCTCGACAACCCCTTTTATCTTCTTCTTCTTTCTTTGTGTCCTAAAACGCTATCGCGTTTCGCTTCGCTATCGCGTCTATGCGCTGCGCGCACGCACTCGCGTTCGCGGTTAAATAAGGGGTCTCATGGAAGCAGATTTTGTATTACACAACGATACTA
>NZ_JBHFNP010000101.1:0-4768 GCF_041929235.1 Microseira sp. BLCC-F43 | reverse complement strand
TCTTCTTCTTTCTTTGTGTCCTAAAACGCTATCGCGTTTCGCTTCGCTATCGCGTCTATGCGCTGCGCGCACGCACTCGCGTTCGCGGTTAAATAAGGGGTCTCATGGAAGCAGATTTTGTATTACACAACGATACTAAATGGTAGATGGTGCGTTACGCGATCGCTAACGCACCCTACATATAGAAACTTTGCGTAATTCCTGGAAATAAATGTAGGAACTATGGCAAATTTCCCCCCTTATTTAAGGGGGGTTAGGGGGGATCAAATCTCTGTTTTAAACGGATTAACATACAAAGCATCCTGACATTCTCTACCCACTTCAAACTGACAATCAGAACGGGGATAAGCGACGCAAAGCAAAACATAACCCATAGCAATCTGTTCCGGTTTCAGACAAATTGCCGCCGACTGTTCCACTTCACCTTGAATCAACTTAGCCGCGCAAGTAATACAAGCACCATAACGACAGCCAACGGGTAAGCGCAATCCCGCTTGCTCAACTGCCTCTAAAATGTACTGATTTTCCGGAACTTCTATTGCGAACCCATTGCGATTCAACAATTCAATCCGATAACGTTTCACCATCCTAACTAAATCCAAATATCCGAAGTACAATCGCCTCCTGGATAGCGCATCTCATGAGCGCGGGATGGCCCATTCGGTTCAGCACCGAAATCAAGATAAAAGTCCGGATTAATAGAAAGTCCGCCCTTTTCAGTATCGCAGTCAATTTGCAGAATATAGGAACCCGATTTAGCCAATTCTGGATAAAACTGATTATCCCAAGTACTAAATAGCGAGTTCGTTGCATAAAGCCGCTTGCCATCTAAACTCAGTTGCAACATTTGCGGCCCCCCGACCAATTTATGTCCTTTAAATTCGCCGCTTTTACCCAATAAACCGCCGCACCAAACTTGACCCGTCAGCCGAGGATTAGCCGGATCGCTGATATCGTATTGGCGAATATCGCCGTGCAGCCAATTAGAAAAGTAGAGATAGCGGTCATCCAAAGAAATTAGCAAATCTGTAATCAGCGAAGGAACGGGGATAGGCCAACCTTCCAACTCAATTGCAGGGATATCTACCGCTTTATTAACTTGCCAATGTCCGTTATTTTTGTGCCAGTGCCAGATATTGCTGCTGAGTGCGGCTCCTACATATCCATGCGTGCTATCGGGATTGTGATGAAACCGGACTTCTAAAGGAATTAATCCTTCTTCACCCAAATCAAAACTTTGTACGATGTCGTGGGTTTGCCAATCCCAAAAATGCAGTTGGCGACCGTAATTTCCGGCAGAAACATCGTTCAAATCGAAGCCGGGATAAAAGGTTTTGGGTGCGCCCCATTCGCTGCTAACCATGATGTTATGGCGCGGTTGATACCAGAAGTCATAATTAAACTTCATGGCATCGGCTTGATGTTCCCAGCGACCGGCAATATCAAAGTTTTCATCTAATAGTAAAAAGCCGCCTGGGCCGTTTCCCTCGCTGTCTCCCAACATCGAGATCATGACCTGACTATTTGCCAAACAGTGAACCGTATGGGGAGCGGTGAGATTGACTTTTTCCTTAATTTCATCCGCTTCAATTACCTTATGAATTTTGGGTGCTTTGGGGTCAGCCGTATCCAAAATATAGATGCGACTAGAGCGGATTGCCGGAATCACCAAAAATCGCCGGGATTTGCTGGCATCTCCGTGACAAGAACTGCAAGCATTCCAACCAAAGTGGTGCAATTCGTCGCCAATGTAGGGCATGGGTAGGCGATGAATGACCTGGGAGTAGGTGGGAGATGCGGGGTCAACATCGACCGTTGCTAAATAGTCGGGTGCTTCAATTCCCGTTCCGGTGTAGAGAGCAATGGTATAAAGCAGCTTTTCTCGGTCTGCTTTTATCGCTGCTTCTGGGGAGGCATAACCGGGGCCGCAACATGCGTGTGCCATTATTTCACCTCGGAAAGCGATCGCTTCCTAGAACCTAAACTACTGATTTCAATTGAGTCCTGCCCTTCTCGTGGCTATTATACACGGTATTTCTACCGATTTACCGTATTTCTTGCCCTACATAGAGGGGGCTAATTGTCAAGACATCCTAACATCAAACTGTAACAAAAGCTATTTTTTATCTCGCTCCTTTTTTAAAAGATGATTTTTCTCGCAAATGTCTACCTTCCAATGGGAGATTTGTAACCTTTTATTTACCAATATCTCAGTCACAATATTGCGACTGAAGGTGAGATTTTGATTTAAATTACACTAAAAAAATCGGATTAGTGTAATTTAAGCTTTAAGCGATCGCCAACCCTATTGAATATTCAAAATTACGGAATTACTCTTTCCTAGATAAGTCCATCAGCGGACAATCCCCATCAATTCATCGATTAAGAAGGAAATTGAGGAATCGCATATGATGATGATGATGACCCAATCCATGACGCCTACCATGCAGACCTGTATGCAAGCTTTGATGGAGTGCCAGAAAACTTGCATGGAAACCATGACTTACTGCATGACCAAAGGTGGCAAGTACATGGACGCAACCATGATGGGCATGATGCGCGATTGCGCCCAAATGTGCATGATGTGCATGAACATGACGATCGGCGGTTCCGAGTTCATGACCAGCACCTGTATGCTGTGCGCCCAAATGTGCGAAAAATGCGCCAAAGCTTGCGAAATGATGGGCGACGACGCCAAGATGATGGAATGCGCTACCGCTTGTTACAAGTGCGCTGAGTGCTGCAAGATGATGGATATGGAAATGATGCCAACCACCTAACGCAGCTTTCCAAGGTAATCGCTCCACTGAGTCCCGGTATATTGCGGCACCCAACCTTCAACCGTTGTAAAGTAGCGCACCGCTTTGCAATGCAACGATGCTGCAGGAGTAAACCAATGCTCGACTCCAGCGGGAATGTGCAGATAATCCTGGGCTTGCAGCAACAGCTGTACCTGACTGCCATTGGGCCGCAAAAAGCCGAAAATCGCTTCCCCTGCCAGCAGGTAGAGGGCTTCGGCGGCGGTGTGATTATGGTAACGGCTGTAGGTTGCGACCAGCATGGCGAGATTGGGCGAACCTGGATGCAAAACCAGCAAATCGCTCCAAAGATAGCCGCCTTCTTGCTTGAGGAATTCAAACAAGCTGTCGTGGAGTTCTAGGATCTGGTGCTTCTCAGGTTCTGCCAAAATATCCTGTGCGAGGAGGTCTGGGAAGAGGAGCGATGTTCCTGGGTCGTAGTGTTTGAGGCGAATGCCGAGGGGAGCGAGTTCGCGCGCGATCGCTTCCCCCTCGCCATCAAGGGTGCTGTCTTCAAGCAGTAAGATTGCCATGAGAAAAGATTAAGTCATTGTAAAGAAAAGAACCTACCTGAGCAAGAGTGGCACGGTTGCAGTTCGCAACAGATTTGCTGCAACTAGAGAACCGCTAAAGCCGCCGCCAACGAGCGCACTTGTATAATTAGAAACAGTTAACTTGAAAATATCGTTGTTCATAGGACCTGGACTTACGCTTGCTGCTGTATAGTCTCAACTTTAAGCGATCCAACCTGGGAATGGATGCTAGTTTTACCCGGTTACATGTATTACTTTTATCTAAATTACACTTAGATAAGTGGAAAACTCAGAATTGAACTTGAGTCTTAAATTTCCCCATTTGAGAGCGTGAGGGTGCAGGAATTTCACCGCTACAGTTGTCACAATTCTCTGACATTGGCGATCTATCAGTTTAATCAAGAAGATTTTTTCAAGTAATGTTGAAGCAGGACAAGTCGATCGTTGCCCCAAAACATTTCTGAGCCAAAGAGAAAGGTTGGGACTCCAAATACACCTCGATTGAATGCTTCTTCAGTGAGGAGATCGAGTTGATTTTGCGTATCATTTGACTTGAGATGAGATTGAAAATCGGTCTGCGATATACCAAGGTTTGTGGCGATCGCTGTCAGAATAGCATCATCGATCGCTAACCCTTTGGCAAAAATTGCGTCAAAGAGTGCCTGACTATATGGCACTAATAACCCCTGAGATCCAGCTGCCAAGGTAGCTAATGCCAAATCTTGAGGCTTGACTGATAATGGTTTGGGTTCATGGAAGGGTATCTTGTATTGACACTCCCCGGCCTGAAGGCGCGGGGATTCTTGGCTCATCGAGAGATCTTACCCAGACTTGTTGCCAAATCTGAACAGAGGATCTCATCTCCCCAAGCGTGAATTGACCTGGGTCCCACGGTATTTGACAGCTGATAACCAGTTTGCTTGGTGTGCCTTATCCAAAATATTAATAGCCGCATTATGGTCGCGGTTAAGGAAGCATCCACATTGACAAACGTGAGTGCGAATAGACAGCGACTTTTTCACTTTTTGACCGCAACCAGAGCAATCTTGGCTCGTATATTGTGGCGGCACCGCCACCACAACCCGACCATAAACCTTGCCCAAATATTGCAGCCATTGGGTAAATTGCGACCCTTGCAGCATCGCATCCCCCCCAACCCCCCTTAATCAGGGGGGTGCCTCAGGCGGGGGGATGGTGATGCTTCACCATGTTCTTCACTTGCAGTTTCTCTACCGCCACAAAATCGTTAGATTTTACGACGCACAATGCCGTTTTAACGGGCATTGCTCTTTACGCTGGCGGGAAACTTTTAAATGCTTGCGTCCTAACCGATTAATCGCGCGCTTACGATTGCGAGACCCCTTTTCCTTTCTGGAAACCCGGCGCTGCAACCTCTTTAAAGCTTTCTCCGATTTACACAGATGGCGCGGATTCTCC
>NZ_JBHFNP010000100.1:0-2806 GCF_041929235.1 Microseira sp. BLCC-F43 | reverse complement strand
TTGACACTCCCCGCAATAAATTGACGGGGATTCTTGCATCTACAGATACTCTCCACGAGGGAGAATATCTTTCATGTTGTGCCAAGCAACCCATTCTTTAGACCAGATGAAACCATTACAGCAGCATCTCTGGAGTGTCGGGTAAGGTTTGATCGTCACCACTCATCCCTCCCCTTTGAACCAAACTTGACAATTACTCATCATCCTGCGCAAGCTCTACCTCAAGTTGTTCAACTTGGGTTTGTTTGAATGTACCTGCCGATGGCAAGCTTTATCCAGATCCACAAGGTTTTCTACGTCGTCTGTTCCACCTTTTGCAACACGTACTATGTGATGGGTTTCAATTTCCTCACCGTTGAATAATGGTTCACCACATACAGGACATTTCCATTTTTGGAATTGAGCAACTTCATAGTATTTGCTGTTCTTCTCCCAGTAGTTCTTTCCCTATTTTTCGTGGCGTTTTGCCCAATATTCTTTTAGACTTACATCATCCGGGGAGTTTGTGCCTACGATTGATGTGTCGTTGGATTGGTGTTGAGGCTATATTGAACAGTGTCAAAACTGTTTTCTTACCTCGACGTTCAGTAGTAACGCTGAACGTCCAATCCACTCCTTTGATTCTGCTGAAGTATCTGCTTTTGACCCATCTTTTTGGTTTGTTGGGATGTCTACGCTTTGCCCAACGCCAGAGGTATTGCCATAATCGGTGTCCGATGTATGAGAAAGTTTCTTTGCTAACTTGCCCTCTGTAGTAGTTAGCAAAACCTCTGAGAATAGGATTCAGTTTTTGGATGACTACCTCTTCGGTTGTCCCGTTGAGTTTTCTTATTTCCTGTCCAAGTCTCTGGCAAAAGGCAAGTACTTTTTCCTTGGATGGTTTAATAAATAGTTTTCCTTGGTTGCCATACCGCCTTAAATTGAATCCCAGGAAGTTAAAGCCATCCTTTACCGATGAGATTACCGTCTTCTCAGAACTGAGTTCAAGACCTTTTGACTTCATCCATACTTGTATCTGGTTTTGGGCTGTTTCGACACTTTGCCTGTCCCTAGCAGTGACCATGACATCATCTGCGTATCTCACCACGCCAAGTTGAGGATTGGTGGATTTTATGTAGTCTTCTAGGCCATGCAATCCTATGTTAGCTAGTCGGGGTGAAATTACCCCACCTTGCGGCGTACCCTGTTCTGTTGGATTCCATCTTCCATCTAGAACAAATCCAGCTTTCAACCATCCTTTTATTAAATTTGTTCCGGGGACAAACTTAATACTATCAAGGATGGATTCGTGGGCGATGTTGTCAAAGAAGCCTTTAATATCAGCTTTACCTCTAGGGTTGTTGTTTAGTCTGTTGAATGACTGTGCTATTGCATCTTGACAACTTCTGCCTGGTCTAAACCCGTATGAATTAGGTTCAAACACTGCTGACCATTCGAGTTCTAGTGCGTTTTTCACTATTGACTGTAAGACTCTAACTCTTACGGTTGGGATACCGAGTGGACGTTTCTTGCCATTTGGCTTTGGTATCATTACCCTTCTCGTGGGATGAGCTTTGTACGCTTGCCATTCGTTGACAAGTTTAACTCGTTGTGCAGGGGTATTAATTACCTCCTTATCTATTCCTGCTGTATTTTTACCTGTGTTTGTTTGAGTTATCTGTCTCACGGCTAATAGTAGGTTCGCTTCGCTTCTTAGCATTAACTTCTGCAAGTCTCGTAGCTTACGTAAGTTACCAATTTGTTTGGCACGAAAGATTCTTTGACGTAGATTCCTAACAGCTTTTTTGACTCTTTTCCCATTAATCATGCTTCAGTATTCTAGCTTATTCTTGGTTCCATTTATGCTGTGACACATATCTAACTTATCCCTTGATTCGGTTTCTTTGTCACTTCTTTCTTTCAAATATAACCCAGGTGAAGTCTGCTATTCCTTTCGGTCAAAGGTATATGAACCCTTATCTGGAGTATTACCTCTAGCGTTCGCTTTTTCACCCATCCTCTACCCTCCAGGGAATTCTGCCAGAGTTTCCTTTGGCTTACTTATCATTTCGACCATTGATCAGACTCTGTAGGGTTTACCCTGTTGCATCAGTTAAGTTTATTTCCCTTTCGGATGGTGTCTATTCTGCGATGGGGATTGTATTCATAGGATTTATGGAAGACCTATCCATAAATCTACCCATTTAGCTTTTGCCCTGTGTCAGGTTTTTGCACTGGTTGTTCTGTTACGCAGTTTAGTGACACTTCACTTTCGTTCATCCATATCAGGGAATCCCTCTAGATTCTTGACCAGACTAACCTTGTCCAGTTTCAGTTACGTTTGTGCCTCTTTATGAATCTCCTAAGAATGTAGGCGTTCCGCCTTAACTAATCATTTCAGGTCGCGCCGGTCTAAAGAACATGAGAAACCATCCCCGAAGGGCTAAGTTCAAGGCAGCGTTCAAATCGGCATTATGGTGGTGTCCTAATGGGCAGTTGAAATCATGTTTTTTCCTGTTCCCAATAGTTCCGCAAGTTGAGCAAGATTTACTCGTGTATGTCCAGAGGCGTTTAATTAGTTTCAATCCTTTGATAGCTGACTTATAATCTAGTTTTTGTTCTAAAGAATAGTACGCCCAAGAATGCCTTTACTCACCACTATCAGCCGGATTTTTTCGGTTCTGCTTCATGGAATCGCGACATCCTTCTAAATCTTCAAGCACCACATTAGCATTTAGATATTCTGCCAATCTAACTATCCTTTTGCTGATAGTGTGATTGACAGCATCCATCCATCGCCGCTCTTTTTTGTTCCACTTCTTCAGGG
>NZ_JBHFNP010000010.1:0-3459 GCF_041929235.1 Microseira sp. BLCC-F43 | reverse complement strand
CATCGACTGATTCCACAGACCGCGAAAATCCCAAGTATCCCACAAGCTGACAGGAGTCTCGGACGGCGGTAACAGTGGGAATGCGTACGCACTCGCATTAACAAACTCTTGCTCTCCCCAAACCAGTATCATCAGCTTATCCTCACCGCTAAAGACCAGCTATTTATGCGAATATTTACCCAAGTTTGCCCATCAATAGTTAGCTGGGATAAGCTATTTAATCCATTACTAGCAATAATGCCAAAATCACCTTGAACTTAACCCAACAACTGCACCTTGAGTGCTTGAGCATAAAACTATTCGCTTTAACAAATCTCTCGTTCCACCTGGGTTAATGTGAATTGGAAAGTTCTCTGGATTAAATAAAATATCGTGGTGGTTTGGTGATAAAGGATTTGCTGGTAATATCCTAAACCTACTGATATCATTTCCATTAGGCGCAAAAGCATAAAGAGAATTATCAGGCCACCAAGTTGGTTTTATAGAAGGACAAACAAACCCGGCAGACATTAAGCCAGCATTGTTGTCTGGTCTGATGGCACAAACCATCGCAATCTCAAGAGATTGAAAAGTTACCCATCTAATAGGGAAGTTTTCACTCTAACCATACACAGCATTATTAAAGTTAGCATCACTGGAGATGCCAATAGTATTATTTAGCGTTAGACCTTGATTTCCATCCCCTTGCCATAGTTTAATTTTGATATTTGTTGCACTCGGTTGTTCCACCAAATACTTCAAGTACGCCCTATCTTTGGGAGACGCAGATCAAGGCACATCCCAAGAAAAAACAGCTTCATTGCCAGAAGCTGCTTCTTGCCTGTAGCCTATTGATATTAACTTGCTGTTGAGAACTCCTCTATATTTAACCGCATCCCAAGTCTCATTAATAATTTCGCTCCTGAATTTACCCGGCATTATTTTACTAACTCAATCACTAAATTAATTGTAGCAGCATCGGCTAGGATTCTAAAATTCTGGGGACTTGTGGAACAACAGCCACCAAAATTAAAGGTGCTAATTCTAACTGTTCCGAGTTAGAGTTTCCCCCAAACATCACATCTAAAAGTATTCCATTAGTATGAACCGCCGAAACATAAGTCGGACGAAGTAAATCATCTTCC
Organism: Microseira sp. BLCC-F43; assembly: GCF_041929235.1. Lineage (NCBI taxonomy): Bacteria > Bacillati > Cyanobacteriota > Cyanophyceae > Aerosakkonematales > Aerosakkonemataceae > Microseira > Microseira sp. BLCC-F43. The sequence continues at coordinate 2,335 of NZ_JBHFNP010000010.1, read as the reverse complement.
CTGGCGTCCGAACTTCGGTCAAGTTACAACTAATTTTAACCAAGTTAGCTAACAGACGAAAGTTTAAAGCATCTTTTTTAATCAGATCTCCTCTACTGCTATTCCAGCTATAAATTAACGAATCTAACTCAAATGAGTTTCTGGGTGGGCTGATATCATTTAACAAGAGATTTAAAATCATACCAGGAATGGTAATAATTAAGGATGATAATACCAAACAGCAAGGCTTATTTGTGAAAACCACCAGGGAACTTCTAAAATAACCATGTATGCCTGTTGACCAACAGGGGGAATTTCAATCAATGTTTTTCGGCCTCTACCGCAATTTATTCCCAAAAATTCAGTAAGCGCTGGCGTAGATGTGTAAGAAGAAGGTGTTAAAAGTAAATTGATTGAAGCTTGACAACCAAGCCACCAGTGAGGCAGAACATCAGAAGATTTGCACTCAATAATCAAGAAATTAGAACTAAACGGTCCCGATACAGGATAAATAGGTCTGTAGCCAGCAGGAGACATTGGTTGCGCGGTGATAGATTCGCGCAACAACAAGTCGCAATTCATCTCATCCATGAAGCTCATAAATTGTAAGAGATTCCATCAATCCAATCTTGAGCTTTGGTCAAAATATTAATCCCTTGATCGGCAAGCAAGTCGATGTAATCACCAGAGGTTATTTCTTTATTAAACCACTGACGAGTAGCAATAACTCGCTGAAAATGCAAATCTAACTCATAAAAAAACTCTTCCTCTCCGTCTTGACCTGGATACCAAATTGCAGGTATTGAAAAAAACTCTTCCATTTTTAACCTGAAGTATTTAAGGTTTCTAATCTAAAAGTTATTCTTCCATAGGTTCCAAGCTGGGTTCTAATTGCGCTTGCTAATCGATTGAACGCCGGAAGCACCCCCGCCAGAGTAGGTTGTTGATTATTGTCCGCAATGGGCGCCCAATAATAAGCTTGTTGCGCCCTATCATCAATTCGATCTGGGGTATACCTAATTATCCGCCGTCCTGTGTTGTTAAAAGCGCGAACGGCGCGGGGGGTTCCACTCAATTTATGAAATCGAAGGTTTGAACCCCATAGGTTTAGGAATGACCCGGTTTACACGATCACCTGTTATAATTTATATTAGGTTTAATCGCGTTATACCTAAAAATTCAGTCGCTTGTTTACTCGAGGATAATTTAATGATGGGGACACGTGTACCGACTCGTAAAAACAGGCATTTGTATCCCAGTTTATCGATTGGTCGTGGCACAACCGTAGTTGATGCTTTGGGCAGGTTCCTATAGTACTATACCCGTGGTTGAACCTAATCTAACTGACGCTGATAGTACCAGGCTGGTCTTGGCATATAATCACACAACTCATCTAATCTTGTTTTAGATATAACCCAAAAAAATCCCGACTTTTCCCAACCGGAAAGGTTAAACCTTTCCTATCACTTTTGTAAGTTATTCCACTAAGGCGAATCTCGTTTGTTTGGTACGACTGTAAAGAATTAGGGGATTTTGCATTCCACGAATAGTTAAAGTGGCAAACGAAAACCGGAGAGTTGCCACTGGTCGATCTCTAGGCATCCTTTGCAAACTACCTAAAACTGGCTTTCTGTCTGGAATGGTACGATACCGTCTTGCTGGATTAGAGTTAACGTTGTAAGTTAAGTTATCTAACTCGAATGCGTGACCCTGAATATTCAAAACTTGTCTAATAATACGATCGCCTTCGTCTAAATTTCTGCAAAGTAATTGCATCTGATATCCTTTCTCCCAATCGCAGTAATTTACCAGATCTTTACCTTTATGCCAGAGAAACCCGTCACCAGATCCAAAAAGAGATTTTATCCGGCGGCACTCAAGTGCCTAGGAAGAACGGCAAGGTTTCGCGCTGTCGCTTCAGATATGTCGTTCTCAGAATCTGGATTGATTAACCGAAAACCAATCTGACCATCTACTGGCGAATAGCCTGACTCTACATCTTCTAAATCTTCCATAAAATAAAGACACACTTTAGGTTTATGCTTACGACGAGTTGAAAGCCGATCAATATTGCTAAATATCTGGATTTTTTCTGGTTGAATTAAATTTTCCAACTGCACGGGCATGTCCATCATCGAAGCACTATCATTATCTTTAACCAAGCCGGCTTTTTTTAAACTAGCCTTGGCTAGAATATTCCGAAGATCGTCGATGTTTTCCGGCACATCAACATCGCGAAATAATTGATTAACTTCCTGATTGTGAAGTAGGCGATAGACAGATTGTAAGTGGTCAAAATCATTCATGGTCGTTCACATTTATGGTCCTTCAATTGTAAAAGTTTGAGATTTAGTTT
>NZ_JBHFNP010000001.1:0-10921 GCF_041929235.1 Microseira sp. BLCC-F43 | reverse complement strand
AAAAACTGCTCAGGATATGGTTGGTATGGGTGACAAGCACCAAGTAACTGAGGAGCCGGATGAGGTGAAAGTCTCACGTCCGGTTCTGAAGACGAGTCAGAGAGGTGACGCTCTGGCTTAGTTCAACAACGATGCGTTAGCTTTTTGTCAAGCAGCTTACCGCAGAGGAGAGAAATATCAAGGAGAATCTTTCCTCCAAAAACAATTTATTACTCAAGCAAAGCAGACTGAAGATAGACAGTGGTTGTCAGAAGTTTCTAATATCCCCTTGCAGCAATCTATCCGGGATTTAGGACAGGCGGACAAAAACTTTTTTAATTCTTGTACAGGTAAGCGCCAAGGGAAAAAAGTGAAACCGCCTAAATTTAAACTCAGAAAATCAACTCAATCTGCAAGGTTCAGAACTGGAGGTTTTAAAATAAATCAACACCAGGTATATTTAGCTAAAATTGGTTAGATTAAAATTGTATGGAGTCGTCCCTTACCATCCGAACCTTCAAGCGTCACTGTAATTAAAAACGCTGCCAACAGATATTTTTTGAGTTGTGTGGTAGAAGTAAATCCTGAAAAAATGCCAGACAATGGACAAGCAATAGGAATTGATTTAGGGATGCTCGACTTTGCCACTTTTAACAAGGTCGAAAAAGTTAAGTCCCCCAAGCCTCTCAAGAAAAAGCTGAAGCGATTAAGAAAACTTCAGAGGCATCTACCCTTGAAAAGAGAAAGGAAGTAAACGGCGTGAGGTTGCTAGGAAAAAGCTGGCAAGACTTCACGCTAAAATATCTGATACCATAACTGACTTTCGACCTAATTTATCAACTCTAGTTATTCGCGAGAATCAAACAATAGCTTTAGAAGATTTAAACGTCAGCGGCTTGATGAAAAACCGTAAATTAGCTCGTGCTATTTCCGATTTAGGATGGCGCAGTTTTCGGACTATGTTAGAAGCTAAAGCCCAAATGTACGGGAGAGATTTACGGATAATTAACCGATGGGTTGCTACCTCTCAAATCTACTCCTGTTGTGGTGAAAAAGGTGGCAAAAAAGAACTGGATGTCAGGGAGTGGACTTGTCTGTTTTGTGGCACAACTCACGACCGAGACATTAACGCTGCCACCAATATTTTAAAAGTCGCGGTCGGGCATTCCGAGACTAAAAACGGACGTGGAGGAAGGCGTAAGACTGCTGTTAAAGTAGCAGCATCCTGTGAAACGTCAACCCACCGAGAGTATGAGCAATTAAGCTTGTTCTAGTAGGAATCCCCGCCCGTTTCACGGCGGGGAGGATGTCAAACCTCCCGACTCTAACCCTATCGGGTACAGAGCTGGCTTCCTGAAATCACTTTCAAGAGTTCCTGCGTCTTCGGGTGGTAACTAGGCATTGCTGCCCCCGTTCCTTCCCCTCCACAGGCAATTTGCTCCACCGTCTGTCCAACGGCAGAAAGACCACGTTTCACAATCACCTGACCACTGGCTATGTCTCTAGGTTTAACCGAGCCACACTCATGGCATTCATGAAGTCTCACACTCAGGTCTTTTTTGACGTATGCTCCACAATCGGGACACTCTTGAGATGTCCCACTGGCATTAACCTTGCCGTAGTAGACATCTCGTTTCCAGCAGACCCAAGGCAATACTTGATTAACAAATTGACCCAATGCTGCATCCAATGTGTGTTTTCCCAGCATTCCTTTAGCCATGACTCGGAAGTCCAAATCTTCCACAAAAATCATGCCGGATCGGTCACACAGTTTGTGTGCCAATTTCAGGTGAAAATCGCGTCTACAATTAGCTATTTTTTCATGAACTATGGCTATCTTTTGATTGAGCCTACGACGGATCGCCGACCCCTTCTTCTTATTTCTCAATCTGCGTTGGAGCAATTCCAGCTTCCTGTGCAGATCGTTAAAAAAACGAGGACGTTTAACTTGTTCTCCATCAGAAGTAGACAGAAAATATTCCAGTCCGACATCAATCCCAATTGCCTGTCCATGGGGCGGTACATCGGGAAAGAGTACGTCAATCTGCAACGCCAACATCACGTACCAACCCGATGCCTTACGGACGATTATAGCCGTTTTCAGCCTGAATCCTTCAGGAATAGGTCGGTGCAAGTTGATTGTTACCAGTCCAATCTTGGGCAGCTTAATCTGATTCCCTTTGATAGCATCATTGCTCATTTGAGGAAACAAAAGCGATTTAAACTGCCCGAACTTTTTAAAACGAGGAAAGCCGTATCCTCTTTGCTTCATGAATGCAAAGGCAGAATCAACCCTGCCAATCACATCCTGAAGCGTCTGAGAGTATACGGCTTTGATTTGTGGACTGGTTTTCTTTACCTCAGTCAACGTTTTTTTGTTTGTAATAATCAGGATATAACCTGTCTGCCCCGATGATGTATTCGGATTGAACAGAGCAGGCATTGACATCACATTTTCTGGAATTAATCCAGTCTTTGCGCTCTCGCACCGCATAGTTATACACACGCCTACAAGTCTCCAGCGATTCGAGCATCTGGAGTTCCTGTGGGGCGCAAGGATAAATACGGTATCGATAGGTCAATGTCAGCATAAACCCATCGTAGGATATAGGATACTCTTACTCCCTAATATTTCTAGGCTGACTGCGGCAGCGAAGTCAGCCTTGGGGGTGGCTGTATCCCGACGCTCAAATGACGAAAGGTACTCGCCGTCCATGCTCGAGTCCAAGTCATGGGAGAGCGCGGTTGCTCAATCACCCCCAAACCCCCGTCAGCTAACTTTTTTCGCTCCCAAGCTTAACCAATGAATATTACAGGACAAAGCACGATCCAATGGTATCCAGGTCACATCGCCAAAGCTGAAAAAGACCTGAAGGAACAGCTCAAGCGCGTTGATGTCGTGCTGGAAGTACGCGATGCCCGCATTCCCCTGACCACGCAACATCCCAAAATCCAAGACTGGGTGGGTAGCAAGAGTCGGGTTTTAGTTCTCAATCGCGTCGATATGATACCGCCCCAGATGCAGCAATTGTGGACAAAATGGTTTCTCTCGCAAGGAGAAGTGCCATATTTTACCGATGCTCAGCATGGTAAGGGCGTTGCGGCGGTGACGAAAGCGGCGTCTGCTGCGGGGGTGGAAGTGAATCAAAAAAGACGAGATCGCGGTATGTTACCCCGTCCGGTGCGCGCGGTTGTCATAGGCTTTCCTAATGTCGGCAAATCCGCGCTAATCAATCGCTTATTAGGAAAAAGAGTCGTCGAAAGCGCCCGTCGCGCTGGCGTCACCAAACAACTGCGCTGGATTAGAATTTCCGACACGATTGAATTATTAGATGCACCCGGAGTAATTCCCGCCAAATTGGACGACCAAGAAACAGCGGTTAAATTAGCCATCTGCGATGATATTGGGGAAGCATCTTACGACAATCAACGAGTCGCTGTCGAGTTAGTAGAATTACTCAAATATTTGGAGGCTGTCGCTAGTAATTTCTTACCTGAATCTCCCTTAAAGTCGCGGTATGAATTAGATGCCGTAGATATTACAGGAGAAGATTACCTAGTCGCGTTAGCAAAATTAAAATATCAGGGAGATGTGGAACGCGCCGCCAGACAGTTATTGAATGATTTTCGCACGGGTTTGTTAGGGAAAATTGGTTTGGAATTGCCACCTGGTTGAAGATTCTGGAAGATTCTGGAATTTTCCCTCGGTTTCTAGACTTCCCTTAAAAATTCAGCTCCCTGTCCCCGAGCTGGCTTTTTGGTCAAAAACGTTATATTTTTGCAAAGAACATGGGGAAAACTAGATTAGAGCCTTGTTTTGACCTATGGATGCTCGTTGGGGTATCGACCTCAAGGTTGGTTAGACTGGGGTCGTAGCAATAGTTGCGTGGGAACGCAAAGCTTAACCTATTATGGCTCATCAAGGTGTTTACGCAAACAAAACCAGATGAAACAAAACAAAGAGTATGACCGAGCTTAAACTGTGCCTATACATAGAAGACAATATCGAAAAAACCGTCACCGTCAACCAAGATGAATTTATCCTGGGTCGGTTACCCGACTGCGATTTATACTTGCCTTACATTGGAATTTCCCGACAGCAAGCCCGCATTTTTCAAACCGCTGACTGCGAATGGTTTATTGAGGATATGGGAAGCAAAAATGGTACGATATTAAACGGAGAATTCCTCACAAAACCTCACAGGCTGAATAACGATGACATGATTGTAATGGGAACTATTTACCTGCGAGTATTCTTATTAAATTGTCAGAGAGTTACTCAAAAAAATACAGATATTCAATCCGAAGAAATCACAATCATTCGCAATGTCCAATACCTACAACAACAGTGGATACCTTCGGAACGCCAAGGTCAAGCGACGATTAGTCAAGAACTAGCCATTGTGCGGTTAAAAGACTTGTTAGAAATCGCCAAAAAACTCAATTCTGCTGCATCTATAGAAGCCATTTTTCAAGCGGCACAAGCGGTTGTTTTCCGTTACATTCAAAGTATTGATCGCTTAGCGTTATTAATTGATGTCAGCGGTGCGGGTAAACTTTCCTTGTTGAATGCAGCTGGCAGAGACATTGCCGCTCGTCAATCTTTAAAAGATAATCGATCTTGGATTAGCCGCACTATCTGTTACAAAGTTTTTACGGAAAAAATTGCCCTGCAAACCGCAGATGCCCAGCGAGACGAAAGATTTAAAAACGAACAAAGCATTATAGACAAAGCGATTCATAACGTTATGGCGGTTCCTCTATGGAATGAAAATAACGTTGTAGGCGTTCTTTATGCCGATAGCTATAATAAGTTTAATGATTCAATTGATCAAAGCGAAGAAGATCTCAGCTTTTTCTCGACCTTAGCCAACCTAGTCGCTGCTAGCGTGCAACGTTGGTTGTTGACGCGCAAACTCAGAACCGAAGAAATTAGTCGGCAAAGACTAGAGCGCTATCTCTCTCCTGCGGTCGTACAACAGACGATGATGGCAGGAACTTTAGAAAATGGTCGCTTAGCGCCTCAAGAAAGCGAAATCAGCATTTTATTTGCCGATATCGTTGGATTTACTGCGCTTTCAGAACGCTTGAGTCCGGCTGAAATTGCCGAATTACTCAATAGCTTTTTCGAGGAAATGTTGCAGGAAATTTTTGCGGCAAATGGCACCCTCGATAAATTTATTGGAGATTGCATCATGGCTTTTTTTGGCGCGCCAGAACCGCAAGAAGACCATGCAGAACGCGCTTTAAATGTTGCCAAAGCAATGCTCGAACGGCTGGCAAATCTCAACAACGATCAAGTTTTAAGCGAACCGCTGCAATTGCGAATAGCAATTAACAGCGGTAAAGCGATAGTTGGAGATGTAGGCAGCAGTCAACGGGTCGATTATACCGTCTTAGGAACGACGATCAATTTGGCCTCGCGCATCCAATCAGTTTGTTTACCCGGTCGATGCGCTATTAGCGAAAATACTTATAATTTGCTGCTACCTTCCCAACGATTGCTGTTAGATGATATAGGGGAACACCGTTTCAAAGGAATTGAACGACCTGTGAGGATTTATCAAACAGTTAAGCGCGGCATTATTGATTAATTATAATCAAATTACAAGCGATATATTTCATCTCCTATCTGCACCAGTTTTCCCACTTCGTAACTGGGTAGTTTTGTATTGACGCTTAACCGATAAAAATGATTAAAACGCGATAGATTAACCCAAGATGGTAAAGTTTCTTCGCGCTTTTGTGAAAACAGTTTTTGAAAGTTAGGATAACTTTCTCCTGTTTGGGAATTGCGCGTAGGAACAATGCACCGCTGACAGGGATTGATTCCTTCAAACAGTACTTCACCGATTTTAAATTGGACCATCTCACCGTCATCTGCAAATAACCGATCTTCCCAAAAAGGAGGGACGCCGCTAATTTCGATATTGGCGCGTAAGCGTTGCCGCATTTCTGCTACAGTAATTCCGGGAAACCAGGAAGCAACTTCTTCTAACGTAGCGGTACTGATAATCGTTGGCCCCGACGCAATGGTATCATCTGGAAAGCCAGTCAGCGAGTTTCTAGCCAGTTGGACAGAAAAACCGAAATAGTCGCTAAACCAAGCTTCCAATTCGGTGCGGTTTTCTGCCAAATCAAAGACTCGTTTTTCTTGTTTACCCTCGATTTGCAGGGTGACGGTTTTTCCTGTCTCGTCCCAGAATGACCGCAACAAATGCACTTTAGCATTGCGCTTGCCATTTACAAATCGACCCTGGGCATCTAAAATAGCAAACTCGCGATCCCTCTCCAATGCCCCACTCGCTAAAATCCTTGCCCGATTTACCCCCACTCCATCGAGTGACTTAATCGGGTAAATCAAAATACCTGCGATATATGCCATAATTCAGACTTTTTTCAGCCAATCCGTAAACTTTCTTATAAGATTTTAATTTATTTTAAAAAAGCAAAAATTCAACGTAATGTAAAATACATAACTTGGTAAAATAAACACCTATCCCAAGCATGAAAAACTAGGGTGTGTGAGAGAGAGATTATGAGTCGAATTAATGGTTTTATTGGTCGGAGGAATCTGCTAAAGTTAGCAGGTGCATCGGGACTGGGTTTAGCAGCGACTAGCGCCGGTGGATTTCTCTGGGGGGCACAGCAAACCGTTGCTCCCCAATCAGCTCAAGCGCAAGGAAGACCGCGACCGCCAGCAATCGATGCCGATACAGCGCTGAAAAGACTCCTGGAAGGGAATAAACGGTTTGTAGAGGAAAAACGTCAAAACCTGCAAGCAAAATTGCGCTTACAAGAAACGGCGGCAGCTCAGTATCCGTTTGCTTCCATCCTGGGGTGTGCCGATTCGCGGTTTCCGGCAGAAATTGTCCTAGATCAGGGACTGGGGGATTTATTTGTCGTGCGCGTAGCTGGTAACGTCGCCAGTCAGACAGCAATTGGCAGCTTGGAATTTTCTACCGCAGTATTGGGGACTCAAATAATCTTGGTCATCGGTCACGAACGATGCGGCGCAGTCGCAGCAGCGGTAGAAGGCAACCCCCTACCTGGAAGAATCGGCGTTTTTGTGGAAGAAATAAAACCCGCCGTGCGACGGGTAAGAGGCAAAGCAGGCGATGCCGTTGACAATGCGGTGATAGCCAACATTCAATATCAGGTGGAAAGGTTGAAGGAAACCTCGACAATTTTGTCTAACCTGATGCGGGAAGGCAAATTAAAAATTGTGGGCGGTCGTTACGATTTGGATACTGGGGAATTACTGATTGTGACCTAAGAGGGGGTTTCAAAAGTAGGGGCACGGCAGGAATCAGATCAACGCGCCTCACCCGCGATATTGATCGAGTAGGGGCACGGCAGGAATCAGATCAACGCGCCTCACCCGCGATATTGATCGAGTAGGGGCACGGCAGGAATCAGATCAACGCGCCGGGTCCGCGATATCGATCGAGTAGGGGCACGGCAGGAATCAGATCAACGCGCCGGGTCCGCGATATCGATCGAGTAGGGGCACGGCAGGAATCAGATCAACGCGCCGGGTCCGCGATATTGATAATGCCGTGCCCCTACTCAGTTAATTTGGTTTCGTAACCGGCGGGTTTTACCAATAATTTTGCAGAGAAACCCGGTTTCTTGGCGTAAGTCCTGTGAAATAAACCCGCCCCCCAGATGGGATCGCGATGCACCCGGACACGATATCATTACTGCTGAACATATTTGGGATTGTGAATTTAAATCTTCACAATTTCCTCACATTGTTTTGCTAAATCTGGGTTGGATCTAAAACCCGCGATCGCAGCGAGGGGATAGTTATGATTACTTCTACTCAATACTCCATCGATCTAATCAAGCAGGAAGCGCGTCAACTGGTCAAGCGCCGACTGGTTTGCCGTCAGCAACCAATTTATACCCTTTGTCAATATATTCCCGCCCGCGAATGGCCTTATATCGAATGCGAGTTAGAGAGAAACGACTTTTTGCTGAGAGACCGCATTATCGACCTTTTGGGTCGCGAAGACTGGGAAAATGACTAAACAGAGCATCCCCTGATGGTCTGTTAAACTCTCGCTTTAGGAAGGCTTTCAGCCCAAGGGGGCAAAGCTATGAAAAATTGTAAAATTTATTCAATAAATTTAAGCTGAAATGCAAAAACCCTGGGAAATAACGACAAAAAAAAGATGATTTTAACCTCATAATGATATATAGGCGAGTTTTTTCACAGAGGCTGTTATGCCTTACGTATGCGAACTAGGCAGAGGCCAAAGAGTCTACCTCGATAATCAGGGAACCCAGACAATTGTGACAACTGCTAGTAGCAGTCCGGGACAGCAACAACAATCGAGTAGCAGTTTTACCACCGGAAGTTGGACTGCACCGCCTGAAATATACCAGATTCCCAACGGCGTTACGGTCAAGATTACAACAGAAGCAGGCTCTCGCTTCATCCAAATTCAAGGCAACAGCATCAGCACGACTGCTTTTGCACCTTCCTTCACCAGTTCCCAGCAGCTACAAATACAGCAAGTAGATAGCACAAGCGCATCATCCATGCCGCCGATGCAACCAATGCAACCGATGAAACCGATGGAAGCGATGAAACCAATGGAAATGCGGATGGGCAACATGGAAATGCGGATAGGTTCCTCAAGATCTGTTTCAGAATCTACCCCAGGGGAGAGGCGCTTTTGTCCGCAATGCGGTAGCAAAGTGGAATTGAGCGATCGCTTTTGTTCCAGCTGCGGTCATCGCCTGATTTAATTTATAGCTGTAGGGGCACGGCAACCTAGATATATCGGGTAGTTTAACAAAATTACTCATGCCTTACCCCTACAACAAACGCCAGATAAAATTCTTCTCAGGGTCGGTTAAATATCCAAAGTTAGGATACAAGCTCTAGATAATCAAACAGACTCAACTATAAAATTACTCGTTTTTGATAGTTGTCCCACCGCAAGAAGCGATCAAAGAGGGACTCCAAACGATAGTCATTACGACTTCAACTGAATTTGACATAAGGCAAAGTTTTATAAAGAAATCCAGAAAGTTGCTCAGCTTTATTGAAGACATCTACCTAACCGTTTCATAGCAAATCCGGTTTAATCAACCTGTTAGCCTAGCCAGGGTTAATAGGTCAATTTGAATTGGCTAATTGACCAAAATATCATCGTTGGCGCTCTAGGAAAATTAGTCAAAAAAAAGTGAAATAAAAACCGGATTTGCCCTCGGGAGTGGTGTAGTTCCTATTCAGTCGAATAATTCAAAAAAAGAATCTTCGACGGATATGCGAGATAAAATTCAGGAGATAGACAATGTTACGAGTTACCATCGATGTGTTTTCAGGGCGTCCAAACCCTTCCTGGCTATTAGATGAGAACGAAGCCAAAGAAGTTCTCAAAGAAATTGCCAACAATCGAGCGGTAGTTGCCAGTACCGAATCTGGGTATCAAGGTCTGGGATACCGGGGAATTTTGGTTGAATTAGTGACCGATGATACTGTGGAACAATATAGCCTTCCCACAGTTTTTAAGATTGCTAATGGGGCATCGCTTTATGAATCAAAGGGGCTGGAAATTGCCGAACGATTGATTACCGGCATGTCGAGGGCTACAGCGGTAAGCAGTTTCATGGAAACTCCCCAACTTTTGGAGGAAGATTTACAGCGACAACTGTTAGATCATTTGGGTAGTTTGCCCAGAATCGAGCAACAGAGTGAAGTAGATGGTTCCGGTGCTGGCATAATGGAAGCCGAACCAGCCGTGACTTGCAATATTGAACTCGGCGCATTTAATCCCGGTTTTTGGAACGCTCCGGCTCACGTGAACAAAAACAACTGCTATAACTATGCTACGAACCGACGCACCGATACCTTTGCCCAACCAGGCAGGGCAACTGGAAAATATCCATACCCGATGAATTGTGCTGCTGTCACCGCAGCGGCATTATCGGATGGGGCGCACAAACGCTTTGATTGTGTGCCGGATTCAGAGAAACCCCGCTATCTAGTTGCAATGGTGGTTGCTCCGGGGGTAGATTATCACTGGTATCGCAAGCAAAAAGAAGGTTTCTGGGGTCATAAACCGGGCGGTACTCCTGCCAAGAACACCGATAACAGCGGTAAAATAATTACCAACCCCGAAACATGCGATCGCACTTCTGGATGGCCTAGCTATACCAACTTCTGCGGCTACTTCTACACCGCAAAAAGCATGAAAGTCAATTAACGACTGATATCATGTCCAGCGATATCTCTATCCTATAAAAGGCGGCGGGGCGGGTTGATCTAAAACCCGCCCCTACTCCAGAAAAATTTGTGGAGGAAAAAATGAAATGGCTCAGCCGATTCAAAGCAATTCCTAAAAAGATTATAGGTGTGACATTGCTACTGGTTGTGGCAATCTGGGGATGTTCTACAACAGCAATAGGAGATGTGCCAATGCAAGTAGAATTAGATGTATTTAGCGGCAGACCGAACCCGTATTGGAACTTAACTCCCCAAGAAGCGAACGAATTTATTAGCTTATTGCAAGCATTACCCCAAACCCAAGCACAAGGTGCGGTAAAAGAAGGACTCGGTTACCGGGGATTGATTGTAACAGACCCCGATCAAACGATTGCGGGTTATGACCAAATAGTAATATCTAATGGCGTGGTCGTGGCTCGACGGGACAGTCAATTAAGGCAATTTCCCGACAAAGAACGCCGTTTAGAAAGATGGTTGTTCCAGACTGGTAGAGGTCGGTTAGATGTGGAGTTATATCGTCAAGTAGGTCAAGCGGCGCAGTTGGAGTAAGACCGTTAGTAGTAGGCACTGAAGTGCCGCAAAGTTCGTAGTAGGCACTTCAGTGCCGCAAAGTTCGTAGTAGGCACTTCAGTGCCGCACCGTTCGTAGTAGGCACTTCAGTGCCGCAAAGTTCGTAGTAAGCTGCGTAGCAGCCGTTCGTAG